>JANLFW010000019.1 GCA_024653305.1 Candidatus Acetothermia bacterium
TCCTCTTCTCAGCCTCGGTGCGCGTGTGGCCCGCGCCGGTATCCAGCGTGCCCGTTCAGGCCGTCGCAGGAGCCGATGCACTATGGACGGTGACGCTCGCAGGCCGAGGCATCGGGCCTGGCAGGTTCCACTCCCCGCCGGGTTTCACCGACGCCTCCGCCGCCCCGAGGTGCGGGACCCTCCTGGACTACGTGGTGGGCAAGGTGCGGGCCGCGGTCACCTCGGTCGCGGGGGCGGACTACGTCTGGACGGTGGACCTGGAGGGCACGGGCTGGAGCCCGGCGAGTTCCTCCTCTTGACCGTGACGGGGGCGAGCCCAGCGGCCTCCGCTACGTGCGCTGACCTGGTGCGGGCTGTGTTTCCGTGGGCGGTCTGCGAGTGAGCTCCGGGATCCTCAAGCCCTCCGCTCGCCGTGGGCGGAACCAACGTGGTGGGGACGGTGTATATCTCGTGCACCATTAAGGAGGTGAGCGGCATGCGCAAGTCGCTCGTGGCAGCCCTCGTGGTGGGAGCGGTGGTGGCGTGGCTTGTCCCATCCCTCGCCGATGGGATCATCATCCCGTGGCCAAGGCCCGATATCCCCGGGCATCCGCTGCGGTGGCTCACCATCGTCTACCACCGCGTCACGGTGACGATCCAGGACGGGATCGCCACCACCAAGGTGGACCAAGCGTTCCGGAACGATGCCCAGTTCGCGATCGAGGGGACGTACGTTTTCCCGATGCCCCCCAGCGCGGTCATCCAGAAGTTCACCCTGTGGGTGGGGGGCGAACCCGTGGTGGGCGAGGTGCTCCCGGCCAACAAGGCCCGGGAGATCTACCTCTCCTACCTGCGCGATAGCCGCGACCCGGCGTTGCTCGAGTACATCGGCCGCGGCGCCTTCCAAGCCCGGATCTTCCCCATCGCCCCCGGCGAGACGCGGAGGATCGCGCTCGAGTACGTGGAGCTCCTCTCCCCGGAGGCGGGGCTCTTCCGGTACCGCTATCCCCTGTCCCCGGAGCGGTTCTCCGCCAAGCCCCTCGAGGAGGCCCGGATCGAGGTGAATCTCACCGCGAGCCACCCCTTGGGGAGCGTGTACTCCCCCACCCACACCATCGCCGTGACCCGCGACAACCCTTCCTCCGCCCAAGCCGTCTACCTCGAGCGAGATGTCCTCCCCGACCGGGACTTCACCCTCTACTACGGCTACGGCAGCGAGGCCGTTGGCGCGGACCTCGTGGTTTATAGGCCCGATTCTGAGCCAGGCTGGTTCCTGCTCCTCGTGACCCCGCCCGCCGTTCGCGACCTCGCCCCTCTTCCCAAAGACCTCGTGCTCGTGATCGACCGCTCCGGGTCCATGGAAGGGGAGAAGATGAACCAGGCCAAGGCGGCGGCGGCGTTCATCCTCGAACGCCTGGGGCCGGGCGACCGGTTCGGGGTGATCGCGTTCGACGACGAGATCATCTCGGTCACGCCAGGTCTGGTCCCGGCAACCACGGAAGAGGTGGCGAAGGCGGCCCAGGCGGTGCGCGCCCTTTCTGCCCGGGGGATGACGAACATCCACGACGCCCTGACCACGGCCATGAACTGGTTCGCCCCGGCCGACCGGCCCCAGTACGTGCTGTTCCTCACCGATGGCCTGCCCACCACTGGGATCACGGACACCGCGGGCATCGTCAAGGGCGTGACCTCGGCCAACCGGGCGCGGGCCCGCCTGTTCGCGTTCGGCGTAGGCTACGACGTAAACGCCCATCTCCTCGACCTCCTCGCGGAGGACAACCGCGGCACCACAACCTACGTTGCTCCTGGCGAAAACTTGGAGCGAGCCCTATCGAACTTCTACACGAAGATCGCCGAGCCGGCCCTCGCCGACCTCAGACTCACGGTAAACGGGGTGAGCAGCTCGGAGATCTACCCCGATCAGCTCCCTGACCTCTTCTACGGGTCCCAGCTCGCCGTGTTCGGGCGGTATGTGGGGAGCGGGCCGACGACGATTGTTCTCACCGGGAAGCGCGGAGCCGAGGACGTCACGTTCACGTACACCCAGAACTTCCCCGAGCGCGCCACCGAGGCGAGTTTTCTCCCCAGGCTCTGGGCGGCGCGGAAGATCGGGCACCTCCTCAACATCATCCGCCTCGAAGGGGAGACGAAGGCTCTCGTGGACCAGATCGTGGCCCTGGCCACGAAGTACGGGATCGCTACCCCCTACACCTCATTCCTGGTGCGGGAGGAGGAGCGGGCTGTCGTCGCCCCGCCCAGTGCCCACATGATGATGTCGGCGGGAGCGCCGGCAGTCGGTGCGGCCAAGGCAATCCAGGTCCTGACCCAAGCCGACGTGGTGCAGAAGGCCGATTTCGTGCGCGAGGTGGATGGCCGGATGTTCCTGTTCTTGGACGAGATCTGGCGGGAGAGCACCTACGAGAAAGGGACCCCCACGGTGGACGTCGTCTACCTGAGCGAGGCCTACTTCCATCTCGTGGACAACTTCCCGGACCTGGCCCCGATCCTCGCCTTGGGCGACAAGGTCGTGTTCCAGGTTGGAAAAACCTGGGTCCGGATCGGCGAAAGCGGTCTTGATGAGCTCACCCCGGAGGTGCTCGCCGAGCTGCGCGGCTGATCGAGAGAGCCCAGTCAGCGCTGGGGGCGCGCCTCCGCGGCGCGCCCCTCGCTTTCCCCGAGTACCCCTAATCGACGATTGGGCCGAGCTTCGCTGCCCTTGGTACAGCCGAACTCGGGAGGAGGAGTCATGACGAAGGGAAACGCCCTCATGATCGTGGTCGGGGTGGCCTTTGCAGCAGGGGAGTGCCGCGGGGGCATCAGACCCCCAGATCGGCAAGACCGAAACCCTTGGGAAGGAGAACGGAAAGCGCCACCGTCTCCCATCCCCCCCTCCGTCGGCGAGGATCACCTTCAGGCTACGGTGTCCAGTACCGGAATACTGTTGACACTTTAGCCCTCCTTGGCCAGCCCATGGGAGCGGGTGAAGGAGGCGTTGGCGCACGTTGGCCACGGGACAGAGGGGCTGATCGTGCACCACGACGAGGACGCGGCGTACACGAGCAACGACTGGCTGCAGGCGCCCCTGATCCGGGACCGGCCGCGGGTGTCCTACGCCGAACGGGGTGCCAAGGACAACCCGTGGATCGGGTCCTTCTGGGGCCACTTCAAGGTGGAGAACGGGTCCCTCCTCTCCGAGGCGGCGACGCTGGAGGAGCTCCCAGTGGGTGATCGAACGGCAGATGAGGTACTACAACACGCAGCGCAGGCACTCCGGGGTTGGCTACATGCCGCCTGTGGAGTACCTTAGAGAGCAGGGGAACCACGCGCGGGCGTTAGTCGAAACCGGCCCTCCAAGTGGTTCCGTTTCAGGGGCGCAGGTCCAGCGGCTTGGGGCCCGAAGGATACGGGGCTTTGCAGAAGTCTGCATGGGAAGCTACCATGCGGCTCAGACACAGTAAACGGGGCACTATGGGAGCAGGTTAGGGAAAATTGGTGAAAGAAAGGAGGGCCTGGAAATGCGGTATCACCTGGTGACGTTTGGGGAGACGATGATTCGGCTTTCGCCGCCCAGCTTCCGGCGGCTGGAGCAGACGAACATCCTTGAGGTGAACGTGGGGGGCGCTGAGCTCAATGTGGCCGTGACCGCCCAACGGCTCGGGCTCACGACCGCCTACATCACCCGCCTCACGCAAAACGCGCTTGGGCGGATGATCGCGAACAAGGCCCGCGAGCACGGGGTGGACACGTCCCACATCGTGTGGACCGACGAGGACCGGGTGGGCCTGTACTTCGTGGAGTTCGGGGCCAGCCCCCGCGCCAGTTCCGTCCTCTACGATCGCCGCGATTCGGCGATGGCCCGCATCCGCCCCGGGGAAGTGAACTGGGACAGGGTGTTCCAAGATGCGCGGGCGTTCCACACGTCCGGGATCACCCCCGCCCTCTCCCCCTCCGCCGCCGAGGCCACGAAGGAAGCGGTGCGGAAGGCCAAGGAAGCCGGCCTCCTCGTGTCGGTCGACCTCAACTACCGGGCCCGCCTGTGGCGGGAGGAGGAGGCGCGGTGGGTGATGACGGACCTCGTCCGTCAGGCAGACGTCCTCATCACCACCGAGGAGGACACGGAACGGGTATTCGGGATCAAAGAGGAGTCCTACGAGAAGGTGGCGGAACGCCTGAGCCGCGAGTTCGACCTCGCCGCGGTGGCGATCACCATACGGGAGACGCCGTCGGTGTGGCGGAACACGTGGACGGCCATCGCCTATGCCGAAGGGAAGCTTATCCGGGGGCCCGTCTACGACATCGAGATCGTGGACCGGGTGGGGGCGGGCGATGCGTTCGCCGGTGGGTTCCTGTTCGGGTACCTGACCGACGGCCCGGAGGCCGGGGTGCGGTACGGGGTGGCGGCCTCCACGCTTAAGCAGACGAATCCCGGGGACCTCCTGTGGGCGAGCCAGGAGGAAGTCGAACGGCTTCTTAAGGGCGGCGGCCTGCGCATCGTGCGCTAGTTCCGTGACCATCCCCACGGCCGACGGGTATCATCTCCTTCTCATGGAAGGGACCGTTGGGGTGGATATTGGGGGTACGCGGACCCGGGTGGGGGCGGTGGCCAGGGGGAGGATCCTCGCCCGCCGGGCGTTCCCCACCCAGGGAATTGCGGAGGTCAAGGACGCGATCCGCGCGGTGATGGCGGAAGTGAGGTGGGCCCGGCCGAGGGCGATTGGGGTGGGAGCCCCCGCCCCCATGGACATGCGGGCCGGCAAGATCCTGGGGTGCCCGAACCTCCCTCACTGGAACGGGGTGGAGGTGACGCGGGAGCTCGGGGATGCGTTTGCCTGCCCCGTCTACCTCGCCAACGACGCCACCTCCGCCGCCATCGGCGAGCTCGTGTTCGGCCACCGCGCCCGCGATTTCGTGTACATCACGTGGTCCACGGGGATCGGCGGCGGGGTCGTGTCGGGAGGGCGGGTGGCCTGGGGGGCCACCGGACAGGCTGGCGAGGTGGGGCATATGGTGCTCGATCCCGACGGCCCCCCGTGCCGGTGCGGAAAGCGTGGGTGCCTGGAGGCGATCGCCGCGGGGGTAGGGATCGCCCGGGCCGCTCGGGAGAGGCTCGGGGAGAGGCTCTCCGCTCGGGAGGTGGTGGACCGGGCCCGCCGCGGGGACGGCCGGGCCTTGGCCATCGTGGATGAGGCCTGCCGGGCGATGGGCCAGGGGATCGCCATCCTGTGGGAGGTGCTGGAACCCGAGTTGATCGTGCTCGGCGGGGGGCTGACCGGGTCGTGGGACTTCCTCGGCCCCAAGGTCCTGGCTGCCGCCGCGGCCATGGCCCGGGGGATCCTGCGGGTGGAGCTCACCCCGCTTGGGGACGACGTGGGCCTCCTCGGCGCCGCCGCCCTCCTCGATCACTTCCCCGAGGAGTGGCGTTCCGGTTAGCAGCCTGTACGGCTATCGCCATCCATGGGAGCCCCAGGTTTTTCCCTGGACGTTACTCTCCCAGCACCAGCTTGACCTCCACCGTGGTCTTTCCCCAGCCCGCTTTGGAGAAGGTCGCGGTGACCGAGGCCCGCCAATCCCCCGCGCTGGCAGCAACGCTGACGCTCCCGGACCACTTCCCCGGGGCGCGCACCGTCAGCCGGCCCTGAATGCGCAGGGATTCCTCGCCCACGCCCACGGTTACCGTCTGCAAGGCGAGCGGGAACAGGGACAGGTAGCTCATGGCGGACAGGATCCCATCCTCGCAGCCCAGCTCCAAGCTCGCCGCGGTGGAGGAAATGGCCACGGTGGCCCAGCTCGTGCCGCTCAGGCCGAACTGGAGCTCGCCCCGAGGGAGGTCACCCGGCCAAGTGGCACTGAGGTTCGCTTCGAACCAGAAGGGAACGCGATCGATCCGGGCGGAGGCCCAGGCGGCGGCGGTGGGAAACCGCACGCCGAGCACATCGATCCAGGCCATCTTCGTCCCGGCCAGGCCGGAGAGTGTTCCGAACTCGGCATCGGTTGTTCCCTTCCAGCCGGCGGTGACCGCCAGATCCAACCGGCCGGTGGTGAGGAGGATCGTCTCGGCGTTCAGGGACCATCCGTCCCATGTGGAGCCGGCACCCAGCGCAATCCGACGGAGGCGCAACGGGAGGAGACCCATCTCCGCTCGCCCGGACAGGGTCACCCCCCCAACCTCGCTGGACAGGACGAGCCATCCGATCCCGGTGGACACGCTTTCGCCGGTTTCGAGTCGTGTACCGACCTCTCCGGCTAACGCCAGCCCTGCTCCGACGGCAAGCGCTGCCAGGAGCCATTTCCCGTTCATCTCCCCTCCAGGGCGGCGGCCACCGCGGCCACCGACCGCTTCACCGCCGGGGTGCGAAACGGGACCGTGGCCCCGTCCAGCTTCACCATCGCCCCTTCCCTTTCGTTCACCACCGCGAGGAAGTAGTGCTGCTGGAAGTCATCATCGGTGGCGAACGCCCGAAGGAGCGCGGTTTTCCCGTCCGGGGCGAAGAACGCCTCCTTGACCGCAAACGCCCCTCCCGGCCAGGCCTCCCTGAGGCCCACCGCCCGCGCCACCGTTTCCGGCGTAACCGGTACCGCGATCCGCACGTGGGGCATCGTTCCCTCCGCGATCCGCTGTATAGCTCCTTTGACCCTTCGCTCGGCCACCACCTGCCAGATGGCCCGGCCCTGGCCGCGCCACTTGCGTTCATACCGGGTCCCCGGGCCCTCTTCCACCAAGGGCTGAGGGCCCGTCACCCGGAATGGGTTTGCCTCGGCCAAGCACGCCGCGGCGTCCTCGGCATACCATAGCACGTCGGTGGTCAGGATGAATAGCCCATCCGGGGCGAGGACGGCGGCCAGGGTCTGCCCGAACCCAGGCCCCACCAGCCGTCGTTCGGCATGGCGGGCCTTGGGCCAGGGACAGGGGAAGTGCACGTATACCCGGGCCACGCTTTCGTCGGGAAAAAGCTCCCGCAGGGCGAACTGGCCGTCCACCAGCGCCAGGCGGACGTTCCTTGCGCCCCATTGGGCCAACTTCCGCCCCGCCTTGGTGATGCAGGTGAGGCTTGTTTCGAACCCGACCCAGTTCCAACCAGGATGCTCCCGGGCGGCCCAGGAGAGGAACTCCCCGCTGCCGAACCCGATCTCCACCGCGAGCGGGGCCGAGCGGCCGAACACGGCGTCCCAATCGGCGGGGAGCGCCTCCCATCGTTCCGGCCGGACGAGGTACCGCTTGAGCTCGGAGCCCATACCCCGAGCTTACCCAACTCCGGCTGCGTGGAGGGCAAGCGGGCTCCCATGGCTGGGTTGAATGGGCGTGTTCCGATAGGACAACGCACGGGCGGCCCCAAGCGCACAGGTTGGGCCGTACCGAAAAGAGGAGGACCATGGCCAAGGATTGGGTCAAGGATCTGTTCATCGAGCACGCGGAGCTGTTCCAGGTGTTCCTGGAGGAACGGTTCGCCCAGGCTGAGGAGGAGGTGCGGGGGCTCGCCCACCTGTTTGCAGCGCATGGGGTCGAGCCCGGGGCTACGGTGCTCGACCTTAACTGTGGGATCGGTCGCCACAGCATCCATCTCGCCAAGGTCGGGTACAGGGTGGTTGGGGTGGACCTCTCCCCCCGCTACGTCGCCCGCGCCGTGGAGCTCGCCGCGGAGCACGGCGTTCAGGACCGGACGGAGTTCCTCGTCCTCGACGCCCGGGAGGTGGGCGGGGGTTGAGCGGACGGCGGTTCGACGTGGTGATCAATATGTTCACCTCGTTCGGCTACTACGACGAGGCCACCGACGAGGCGATCCTCCGGCAGTGCCTCGGGCTGGCGACCTCCTGGTGATCGAGGAGCGGAAGCTCAACCTCGAGACTTCGCGGATGGAGAACGTGTGGACGTTCTTCGAGCGACGGGGGAACAAATACGCGTTCAAGGCCGAGTTCTCCCTGAACCTCCGCATGTACGGCTTACACGAGCTGATCGAGCTCTTTGCCCGGGCCGGGTGGCGTTACCGCGCGGCGTACGGAAGCTGGGAGCTCAAGGAGCCCGCGATCGACGCGTCGCGTCTCATCTTCGTGGCCCAGAACGCTGGCCAGGAGCGTGTGTGAGGATCAGGCCATGCCCAGCCTCTTCTGTCACACCGGAGAGGGTGCGGGGGATCCTGATGGAAAGGAGGTCCCGCTATGCTCAAGGAGGAGCCGTTGGGTTATGCCAGCCCAAGCTTCTACTTCCGGTGCCGGGGCGAGGCCAACACCGAGAAGGTCCTGGAGCTGGCGCGGGAGCGGGCGCTTGCCCTGGGGATCGAGAAGATGGTCGTGGCCTCGGAGACCGGTCGCAGCGCCCTTGCGGCCCTGGCGGCGGTGAAGGACATCGGCATCAAGCTGATCGTGGTCACCCACTGGCCGGCCACCACCTGGGGCCCCAAAGGGGACATCCCCATCGGCCTTGGTCGACCCGAATACGCACATGTGAAACGGTTCCTGGAGGAGCACGGGGCGGCGGTGGTGCAAGGCACGCGGCCGCTTGCCGGGATCGACCGGGCCCTGGGGTGGGCGGCCCCGGTCCCGACCACCTGGGTGGACAAGACGCTTGAGCTGTTCGGCCCGGGGACGAAGATCGCGGTCGAGGCGGCGGTGATGGCCACCGATGCCGGGGCCGTGGCTGCGGGGGAAGAGGTGGTCTCCCTGGGCGGCACGTTCAAGGGGCTGGACACCGCGTTGGTGGTGCGGGCGAGCCACAGCGGTGACCTGTTTGCGCGGTTTGCGGTGCTCGAGCTTGTGGCCAAGCCGCGTGATCCGGGAAGGCACCTTCCGGAGTACGAGGACGCGGGGTGGAAGGGCGACCTCGACCCGTACTACCATCCGCCCAAGCCCGATGGGTAAGGGCATGGCCTACCCGGGGGGTTGTGCTTTCCACGGGCGCGCTGAGCGTTTCCTCAATGTGTTTCAGACGGCCCAGATCCTCCGGCATGGGGATGTGGCGTTCACGGTGGGGATGGCCGTGCTGGACCTGGCGCCAGCGGTCCTCACCCCCCAGGGGCGGTTTGCGGTGGGCCTGTCCGATGGGGTGGAGTTCGGGGTCCAGGCCGGGGGGATGGTCAACCCCGGCACCGGATGGGTGGAGCGTGATCAGCGGATGGGGGCTTCAGGCCTCCCTCTACCTTGACAGCAACCTGTGGTTCCTCCCCCTGTACGTGGCGTACCGGCCGATCCTCCCCTTGGGGGGCCGAGGAGTTTGCGCCCTTCCACCAGTTGGCAGGAGGCCTGCACCTGGCCATTTCCGACAAGGCCCGGCTTCTCCTCGAGGCGACTTCCTCGGGGGGCTTTGGAGCCCCGGGCTCGCCCTGGAAGTCCGGTTTTAACCGGTCCTGCTGCGCAGGGCGGCCAGGACCCGCTCCGGGGTGAACGGGGCCCGGGTGAGGCGGATCCCCACCGCGTCGTAGATGGCGTTGGAGATGGCCGGCAAGGGCCCGTTGATCCCGACCTCGGCGATGGACTTGGCCCCAAACGGTCCGGTGGGCTCCTCCGAGGGCACCAGGATCGCCTCCACCTCGGGCACGTCCAGGGCCGAGGGGATCTTGTAGTCGAAGAGGCTTGGGTTTACGCACCGGCCGCGCCCGGAGAAGAGCATCTCCTCATAGAGGGCATGGCCGATCCCCTGCACCACCGCCCCCTCGAGCTGCCCCTCGGCGAGCTTGGGGTGAATGGGGACACCGCAGTCGGCCACGGCCACGAACCGCTCCACCCGCACGAGCCCGGTCTCCGTGTCCACCGCCACTTCCGTGAAGAACGCGGCGAACGGGGGCGGGGATTCCGGACAGACGCAGGAAGCGGTAGCCGCGATCTGGTGCTGGTCCACCACGTACGTCGCGCGGTGCCCGACGTCGGCCAAGGTCACCGCCCGCCCACTGCGCACGCTGCGCACGGCCCCTTGGGAGAGCTCCAGGTCCTCCGGAGCTTCCTCCAGCGCCGATGCAGCCACGTCCAGGATCTGGCGCCGCACCTCCTCCGCCGCCTTGAGGACCGCGAGCCCCGACACGTAGGTCGTGCTGGAGGCGTACGCCCCCACGTCGAACGGGGTGAAGTCGGTGTCCGAGGAGTGGACGAGGACCTTGTCCACTGTGACGCCCAGCGCCTCGGCGGCGATCTGGGCGAGCACGGTGTCGGAGCCGGTGCCGAGGTCGGTGGCCCCGACGAGGAGGCGGAACGAGCCGTCCTCGTTCATCACGATCGTCGCCGCGCCCATGTCGATCCCGGTGATCCCCGACCCCTGCATCGCGCAGGCCATCCCCACCCCGTAGGCCCACGGACCCTCGCGGCGTCGGCGGCCGCGGTTCCTCTTCCACGCGATGCGCTCGGCCCCGATCCGGAGGCACTCGGGAAGGGCGCACGACCGCACGATCTGGGCCTTCCCTTCCCTCCCCTCCCCGATCTTCTCGAAGATGGGAGAAGTCTCCCCGGCCCGGATGTGGTTCCTCTGGCGCAGCTCCAGGGGGTCCAGACCGAGCTTCTCGGCCAGGATGTCCATCGCCACCTCCAGGGCGAAGTAGCCCTGGGTGGCCCCGTACCCGCGGTACGCCCCGGCCACAGGGAGGTTGGTGTACACCGCCTTTCCATGGAACCGGAGGTGGCGGGCCTTGTTGTAGAGGGGCAGGGTCTTGGAGCCGACGTTGGAGAGCACGGTCAGGGAATGGGTCCCGTAGGCGCCGGTGTTGGACAGGGCTTCCATGTCGATGGCGCGAAGGGTCCCGTCCCGGTCAGCTCCCAGCTTCACCGTGACCCGCATCGGATGCCGGGTGCGGGAGGCGACGAACTCCTCCTCCCGGGTATAGGCGATCCGCACCGGCCGCCCGGTGCGCAGGGCAAGGGCCCCGGCCACCGGCTCGAGGATGATCTCCTGCTTGGCCCCGAACCCCCCGCCGATCCGGGGTTTCACCACCCGGATCCTGGACATCGGGACCGCGAGCACCCGGGCCACGATCCGCCGCACATGGAACGGAACCTGGGTCGAGGTACGGATGACGAGACGGCCGTCCTCGTCGAAGTAGGCGATCACGCAGTGGGGCTCGATCGGGGTGTGCTGGGAGTAGGGGATCTCGCAGGTCGCCTCCCCCGTCACCGGGGACTCGGCCAGGGCCCGGTCCACGTCCCCCACCGGGATGTCCACCGCGGCGGCGATGTTGTGCTGGGCGTCGTAGATCCCCTCGGCATCGGGCTCGTCGTGGATGACCGGGGCCCCGGGGGCGAGGGCTTCGTCCACCGATAGGACCGCCGGCAGGACCTTGTACTCGACCTGGATCTTCCGCAGGGCCTCGTCGGCCGCCTCCTCGGAGGCCGCCGCCACCGCCGCCACCCGGTCCCCCACGTACCGGACCTTCCGATCGAACAGGACCGTGTCGTAAGGGGAGGGCTCCGGCCACCCCTGGCCGGCGGTGGTGTGGGGGATCCGCGGGACGTTCCCATAGTGGAGGATGCACGCCACCCCAGGCACGGCCTCCGCCGCGGAGGTGTCGATGGCCTCGATCACGGCGTGGGCGTGGGGGGAATGGAGGATCTTCCCCACCAAAGCCCCCGGCACGTCCATGTCCAGCGTGAACACGGGCTTCCCGCACACCAGGGCTGGCCCATCCACCTTGTGCACGCTGCGGCCCACCACGTCCCTGGCCTTCGCCGCCACGCTCACCGCCATCGCCCCTCCCGTTTCCACTCCGCCGCGAGCATCACCGCGTCCACGATCTTCCGGTACCCGGTGCACCGACATAGGTTCCCCACGATGGCCGTCCGGACCTCCTCCGGGGTGGGATCCGGGTTGCGGGAGAGGAGATCGTAAGCGACGAGGATCATCCCCGGGGTACAGAACCCGCACTGGACCGCCCCGGCATCGAGGAACGCCTCCTGAAGGGGATGGGGATCGTTCACCGTGCCCAGACCCTCCAAGGTGATGATGCGCTTCCCCTGGGCCCGGGCGGCGAAGGCGATGCACGACCGCACCGCCCGTCCGTCCACGAGCACCGTGCACGCCCCGCAATCCCCGGTGCCACACCCCTCCTTCACCGACTTCATCCCCAGCCTCCGGAGGAGATGGAGCAGGGATTCCCCCGGCTCGACCTCCGGGTACTGGGGAACCCCGTTCAACTCAAAGTAGATCTTCATCGCGCGGCCCTCTCCGCGGCCCGGACCAGGGCGCGACGCACGAGGACCCCAGCCACGCTCCGGCGCCAGGCGGCGCTCGCGCGGCGGTCGTCCCCCACCTCGGCCCGGCGCTCCACCTCCTCCTGGACCTGGCGCCACAGGGTGTCGGAGGGGGCCTCCCCCTGGAGGGCCTCCTCGAGCCAGGTGAGGCGTTGCCCCCGGGCCGGCGTCGCCCCCACCGCCACCCGTGCCCACGCGATCTTTTCGTCCTGAATCCCTACCCCGCACGCGGCGTTGAGGAGGGCGATGTCCCCGGCGGAGCGGGCAAGCTTCTCGAACGCGAACGCCCCATCCCAGGGGGGAAAGGCGATCTCGGTCAACACCGCCCGGCGCAACACGGCCCGGAACGGCCGGCGGTAGAGCTCCTCTACCAGGGCGTGCTCCTCCCGCTCGCCCTCCCAGCACGCCTCGGCCCCCAGGGCGACGAGGGCGGTGGGGATGTCCGCCCACGGATGGGCGGAAACCACGGCCCCGCCCAAGGTGGCCATGTTCCGCAGCGGGGGAACCGCCACCCGACGCAGCACCTCGACCAGGGTACCGTGCAGGTACCGCCGCGCCGCCGGGTGTTCCAGGATCTCGGTGAGGGTGGTCGTGGTCCCGATGCGCAGCCGTCCGTCCTCCTCCCGGACGTAGGAAAGGCCGATCCCCATGATGTCGATCAGCCCCTCGAGGTCGGTGCGGGCGGAGCGGCCGAGGTCCACCCCCCCGGCGAGGAGCGCTCCCCGGCCGTCGTAGGCGTCGAGGAGGGACAGCGCTTCCTCTACGTCCCGGGCCCAATGGAAACGACGGACCCCCGTCAGGCGCACATCGGTCACCCAATGGAGTATAGCGCCGGGGCTACTTGTAAGGCAACTTGACCGTTTCGGTGGTCCAACGGTATACTGGCCCTCGCCATGGGTGGGTGTGCTGGAGAGGGTGTCCCAGGGCGAGGCCGTTCACCGCCCGTACCTACCGTTCTGCTCCAGGACATCACCAAGACCTTCCCCGGGGTGCTGGCCAACGACCGGGTGACGTTGGAGCTCCGCGCGGGCGAGGTCCATGCCCTCCTCGGGGAGAACGGGGCCGGCAAGACCACGCTCATGAACATCCTCTACGGCCTCTACCGGCCGGACTCAGGCGAGATCCTCATCCGCGGCGTTCCCACCCAGATCCATTCTCCGCGCGATGCCATCGCCCACGGGATCGGCATGGTCCACCAGCACTTCAAGCTCGTCTTCCCCCACACCGTGGCCGAGAACGTCGCCCTCGGCCTCAAGGGGACCCCGTTCTGGGCCCCGATCCGGGTCGTGGAGCGAAAACTGCGGGAACTGTCCGAACGTTATGGGCTCCCCGTGGACCCCGGAAGCCGGGTGTGGGAGCTTAGCGCCGGGGAGCAGCAGCGGGTGGAGATCCTCAAGGCCCTGTATCGGGGGGCGGAGATCCTCATCCTGGACGAGCCGACGAGCGTCCTCACCCCGCAGGAGGTGACCGAGCTCTTCAAAGTCCTCCTGCGGATGAAGGCCGAAGGGCACGTGGTGGTGTTCATCACGCACAAGCTCGGGGAGGTCATGGAGGTGGCGGACCGGGTGACGGTGATGCGCCGGGGGCGGGCGGTGGGGACGGTTACGGTGGCGAATACCGACAAGGCCGAGCTGGCGCGGATGATGGTCGGCCGCGAGGTCGTGTTCCGGCTTTCCAAGGGGAAGTGCATGCCCGGGGAGGAGGCGCTCCTCGTCCAGGGCCTGTGGGCGAGGAACGACCGGGGGCTCCACGCGGTGCGGGGTGTGTCGCTCCGGGTGTGCCGGGGGGAGATCTTGGGGATCGCCGGCGTGGCCGGGAACGGCCAACGGGAGCTGGTGGAGACGATCACCGGCCTCCGGCGGGCGGAGCGGGGTCGGGTGGTGGTCCTGGGCCGGGACCTCACCAACCGTTCGGCGCGGGCGGTGGCCGACGTCGGGATGGCCCACATCCCCGAGGAGCGATTGCGGATGGGGATCGTGCCGGGGATGGCGGTGGAGGACAACCTGATCCTCAAGCGGCATCACCGGCCGCCGTTCTCATGGGGGCCGTTCCTCCGGTTGCGCGAGGTGCGGCGGTTCGCCCAGGAGTCCATCGGAAGGTACGGCATCATGACCCCCGCGGCGCGCGCCCCGGCCAAGCTCCTCTCGGGGGGGAACATCCAGAAGCTGATCCTGGCCCGGGAGCTTTCCGGGGAGCCTGGGCTGATCGTGGCCGCCCACCCTACCTACGGCCTCGACGTGGGGGCCACGGAACAGGTGCGCCGCTACCTCCTCGGGGGGCGGGAGAAGGGGGTGGGGGTGCTCCTCGTGTCCGAGGACCTGGAGGAGATCGTGGAGCTTTCGGACCGGATCGCGGTCATGTTCCGGGGGGAGATCATGGGCGTGGTTCCGGCGGCGGAGGCGGACCTCGAGGAGATCGGGCTGATGATGGCCGGCGAGCGCCGGCTGGCACCGCAGCCATGAGGCGAGTCGGGCCCCTTCTCGTGGAACGCCGGATCACCCCGCCCCGCTCGGCGGTGATCGGGGTGTCGGCCTTGGCGGTGGTGATCGCCCTCCTGGTGGCGGCGATCATCTTCTGGGGGTACGGGGTCAGCCCGTGGCAGGCCTACGCCGCCATCGCCCGGGGCACGGTGGGTAGCCGGGACGGGATCAACGAGATCCTGCGCCGGTCGCTTCCCCTCATCCTGTGCGGGGTCGGGTTGACCCTGGCGTTCCGCGCCCAGTTCTGGAACATCGGCGCCGAGGGGCAGCTCCTCGCCGGGGCGGTGGCGGCGACCGGGGTCGCCCTGTTCGCCCCGATCCCTGGGCGGTGGCTGCTGCCCACCATGTTCGCGGCCGGGTTCCTTGCCGGGGGGATATGGGGGATCGTGCCCGCCCTCCTGCGGGCCAAGCTCCGCGTCAACGAAGTGATCTCCACCCTGATGATGAACTACATCATGATCTACATCGTGGAGTGGCTGATCCACGGGCCGTGGAAAGGGGCCACCATGCGGGGATTTGCGTACTCCGACTTCTTTCCCGCCGCCGCGCGCCTCCCGTGGATCCCGGGGAGCCGCGTCCACTGGCCAACGCTGGTGATCGGCGTGGCCGCGGCAGTGGCGGTGGCGCTGATCCTGGCGCGGACGCGCCTCGGATACGAGATCCGGGTGGTGGGCCAGAGCACCGACGCCGCCCGGTATGCGGGCATTGACCTCCTGCGGGTGATCGCGTGGGTGATGTTCCTGTCCGGGGGCCTGGCGGCGCTGGCTGGGGTAGGGGAGGTGGCCGGGGTCCACTTCCGCCTGCGCAGCCCGACCCACATCTCCATGGGCTACGGGTACACCGCGATCATCGTCGCGTGGCTGGCTCGGGGGAGCCCCTTGGCCGCGGTGTTCACCGCGCTCCTCTTCGGCCTCATCTTCGCGGCCGGGGACGTGATCAAGGTGGCCCTCATGATGCCGTTCCAGATCACGGGCGTGTTCAACGGGCTCATCCTGTTTTTCTTGATCGGAAGTGAAATGCTGATGTACTGGCGGGTGCGGCTCGCCCCGAAGGGGGAACGGTGGACTGGCAGAGCTGGCTCATCGGAACGGTAAGCCGGGCGCTGGCGTTTGGGACGCCCCTCCTGTGGGGAACGCTTGGGGAGATCTACACCGAGCGGGCCGGGGTGGTAAACCTCGGCGTGGAGGGGATGATGATCCTCGGGGCGTTCTCCGCGTTCGCCGTGGCCCAGACCACCGGCCATCCCGGGCTGGGGGTGCTGATCGCGGCGGTGGTGGGCGGTGCGGCGGCCATCCTCCACGCGTTCCTCACCGTGACCCTGCGCGCCAACCAGTACGTGTCCGGGCTGGCCCTGAGCCTGTTTGGCCTTGGGCTGGCCGGCCTCCTCGGCCGGGGGTGGGAGGGGATCCCGCTTCGCCAGCCCCTCCCCAACGTGACCATCCCCGGGCTTTCCGGGATCCCCGTGCTCGGGCCGATGCTGTTCCAGGGGCAGAGCGTGCTTACCTATGCCGGGCTCTTCTTGGCCGTGGTGTTGTGGGTTCTCCTCTACCGCACCCGGTGGGGGATCAGCGTGCGGTCGGTGGGGGAGTCACCGTCCACCGCGGACGCACTGGGGGTCAACGTGTTCCTGGTGCGCTACCTGTGTGTAGGCTTCGGTGGGCTCCTCGCCGGGGTGGCCGGGGGGTTTCTCTCGGTGGCGTACCGGCCGGCGTGGACGGAGGGGATGACCGCAGGGATGGGCTGGATCGTGATCGCCCTCACCATCTTCGCCGCCTGGGATCCCCTTCAGGCGGTGTGGGGGGCGTTCTTGTTCGGGGGCCTCTACCACCTCTCGTTCCGGCTGCAGGAGTTCGTGGCCCCCGAGCTCCTCAAGCTCATGCCCTACGCGTTCGCTATACTGGTGTTGGCCCTTACTGGGGTCGGTAAGGCTCGCCGGCGGTGGGGTGCCCCCGGCGCGTTGGGGTTGCCCTACACCCGCGGCGAGCGGTAAGGGGGTGAGAGCAGGCGGCAGATGGTTCGGGGTGCAATCGGTGATCCATTCTCGCAAGGAGGTGTGCGCATGAGGCTAGTGCGGCTGGTGGCGGCGGTGATGGTGGCGACGGTGCTCCTGGGCTCGGTGGGCCTTGCCCAGGCGAAGCTCAAGGTGGGGTTCATCTACGTGGGCCCCATCGGCGACTACGGGTGGAGCCACGCCCACAACCTGGGGCGCCTGATCGTCGAGCGGGAACTTGGGGTGGAGACGGTGTACGTGGAGTCCGTGCCCGAAGGGGAGGTGGAGACGTACATCGACCAGCTGGTCCGTCAGGGGTGCAACGTCATTTTCACCACCAGCTTCGGGTTTATGGACGGGACGCTGGCGGCGGCCGAACGGTATCCGAACGTGATCTTTGCCCACTGCTCTGGGTTCAAGCGGGCCCCGAACCTGGCCACGTACATGGCCGACTTCTACCAGGTGTACTACCTGAACGGCCTCATGGCCGGGGCCCTCACCAAGACCGGCAAGGTCGGGTACGTGGGGGCGTTCCCGATCCCTGAGGTGAAGCGGCACATCAACGCGTTCACGATCGGGGTGCGCGAGGTGAACCCGAGCGCCACGGTGCACGTGCGCTGGATCTACGAGTGGTTCAACCCGGCCGCGGCCAAGGAGGCCACCGAGGCGTTGATCGCCGAGGGGTGCGATGTGTTCGCGTTCACCGAGGACTCCCCGACCGTGGTCCAGGTGGCGGCGGAGAAGGGGCTCCCGTCCTTCGGCCACTATTCCCCGATGTACGACTTCGCCCCGAACCACGTGGTGTCCGGGCAGATCGTGCACTGGGAGAAGATCTACCTCGACTTCCTCGGCAAGGTGAGGGCCGGGGCGTACACGGCGGAGAACCTGGCCACCGTGGACTACTGGTGGCTCCTCTCCCAAGGCGCGGTGGAGGTAGGGGCAAAGCCGGGGATGCTCATCAGCCCGAGGTTCGAGGACGCGCTCAAGGCGGTGGCGGTGACCGACCCGCTCCTGGGGAAGATCTCCGTGTACGACCTGGTGATCGCTCGACTCGAGCAGATGGGCGATCCGGGGGTCACGTACGATCCGTTCCAGGGCCCGGTGTACGACCGCAAGGGCGAGCTGCGGGTCCCGGAGGGGATGTGGCTCTCCTACGACGCCCTGATCACCATGGAGTGGGCGGTGGAGGGCGTGGTCGGCCCGTGGCCGGGGGAACCGTAGACCCCCACGACAAGGGGGGCCGCCATCGCGCGGCCCCCCTGCCCACCCCAGAAGTGGTGCGGCTTCTTGGGGACCGGGCTGAACCCGTAAACTACGGACATGGCGTTGATCATTGAGCGGGCGAGGATCGCGGACTTCTTCGGGACCTTCCACGAGTCGGGGTACGTGCTGATCGACGGCGGGCGGATCGAGGCGGTGGGCCCGGACCCGGCCCCGGACGCCCCCGGGGCCCAGCGGATCGACGCCGGAGGCCGCCTCCTCACCCCCGGGCTCGTCAATGCCCACGCCCATCTGTACTCGTCCCTGGCCCGGGGGATGCCCCTCCCCGGGTTTGCCCCGAAGGGCTTCCGCCAGATCCTCGAGCAGCTCTGGTGGCGGGTGGACCGGGCCCTCGACCTGGACGGGGTGTACCACTCGGCCCTGGTCGGAGCGCTCCAGCACCTCAAGGCCGGGGTCACGGCGTTCTTCGACCATCACGCTTCCCCGACAGCGATCGCTGGGTCGCTCTCCCAGATCCGGCGGGCGGTGGCGGAGGTGGGCCTGCGCGCGGACCTCTGCTACGAGGTCACCGACCGCGGGGGGCCGGCGGAGCGGGACGCCGGGATCGCCGAGAACGTGCGGTTCGCCCAAGAAGAAGCCGGGGGCGGCCGGTTCGCCGCCCACATGGGCCTTCACGCCTCGTTCACCCTGTCCGACGAGACGCTCGCCAAGGTGGTTTCCGCTGCCGAGCCGCAGAAGCTCCCGTTCCACCTCCACCTCGCCGAGGGGAAAGAGGACCCGGTGGACGCCCTCCAAAAGTACGGGATGCGCACCGCGGAGCGGCTGGACCAGTTCGGGATCTTCACCCCGAGGACCATCCTCGCCCACGGGATCCAGCTCGCCCAGGCCGAGCTCGACCTCCTCGCCGGGCGGCCGGCGAACGTGATCCACAACCCCCGGTCGAACATGAACAACGCCGTGGGCGCGGCCCAGGTGACGGCGATGCTCGCCCGCGGGATCAAGGTGGGGATCGGTACGGACGGGTTCGGATGCGACATGGTCGGCGAGCTCCTCACCGCCCGCCTCCTCGCCCACCACGCAAGCGGCGATCCCACCGCGCTCGGGGACTCGGCCCTGCTTTCCTTGCTCCGTCACAACTATGCCCTTGCGGAAGCGTCGTTTGGCGTGCCCATGGGGCGGCTGAGCGCCGGGTGCGCGGCCGACCTCGTGGTGTGGAACTACGAGCCGCCAACCCCGCTTGTGCCGGAGAACCTCCTTGCGCACCTCCTGTTCGCCTCCGTCTCCGAGGGGCTCCGGCCCCGGGTGGTGATCGTGGCCGGGGAGATGCGGTTCGCGGAGGGCAAGGTCCAGGGCGTGGACGAACGGGCGGCCCTCGCCCGGGCCCGCGAGGTCGCCCAGAAGCTGTGGGCCAAGTTGTAGGACCGGACGTGGGACAACGAGGCCCGGCCAACGTCGGGGACAAGCCCCGACGCTACAGTGGGTGGAATGAAGGGGATTGGGGTGGTGATCCCAACGTATACGTGTAGCGTCGCACTTCATCTGCGGCGTCCCGCGTTGGAGCGTGCCTGCGACGCCATGGGAGATAGGCGATGCCGGACAAGATGAGGGTGCAGCCGTTCGACGTCCTCCTCGATTGGATGCTCGGGGAGCTTGAGCACAGCGGCTCCATCTTCGGCATCCACCGGTCTCTTTTCTACGTGCCCCGGAAGGACGCCCCGTACGCGAGCGAGGTGTTCGGCCACCGCCTCGGGACCCCCATCGGCCCCGCGGCCGGGCCCCACACCCAAGCATCCCAGAACATCGTCTCGGCCTGGCTCTGCGGGGCCCGGTTCATCGAGCTCAAGACGGTCCAAGTTTTGGACGAGCTTGCGATCCCCCGGCCGTGCATCGACATGGAAGACGAGGGGTACAACGTGGAGTGGTCCCAGGAGCTCAAGCTCGAGGAGTCCGCCCGCGAGTACATCCACGCCTGGGCCCTGATCCACGTCCTGCGCTCACGCCTCGGGTTCGATGACGTGCCGCTCGGCACAATCTTCAACATGAGCGTCGGCTACAACCTCGCGGGGATCCAGAGCCCGCCCATGACCCGGTTTATGGATCGGCTGCAGGACGCGTCCGGGGGGATCGCGGAGATCCAGGACACCTTGCGCCGGCGGTTCCCCCAGTTCGCCGACGTCGAGATCCCCTCCCGGATCACGGACAACGTCACCCTGTCCACCATGCACGGGTGCCCCTCGGACGAGATCGAGCGGATCGCGCGTTTCCTCCTCGAAGAGCGCGGGTTGCACACGTTCGTCAAGCTCAACCCGACCCTGTTGGGCAAGGACGAGGTGATGCGCATCCTCCACGACCGCCTCGGCTACCGCGAGATCGACATCCCCGACCGGGTGTTCGCGCACGACCTGGAGTACCCCCGGGCGGTGGCGTTGATCAGGACCCTTCAGAAGGTAGCTTCCGCGCGTGGACTCTCGTTCGGCGTGAAGCTCAGCAACACCCTGGCCATGGCCAACCACAAGGGGGTTCTCCCCGGGGACGAGATGTACATGTCCGGCCGCGCCCTCTATCCCATCACCATGAACCTGTTCCGGAAGCTGGTCCAGGACTTCGACGGGGATCTCGCCGTGTCCTACTCCGCCGGCGCCGACGCCCACAACCTCACGACGATCCTCGCCTGCGGGGCCCGGCCCGTCACCGCCGTCTCCGACATCCTCAAGCCCGGCGGCTACGCCCGGTTCCTGCAGTGGCTCGAGGTCCTCGAAGCGGAGATGCGCGCCCGGGGCGTGGGGAGCCTGGACGAACTTGCCAAAGATAGGCTTGCCAACCTGGACCGGGCCGCCGCCGATGCGCTTACGAACCCGCGCTACAAGAAGGGCTACTTCCCGTATGGGCTCCCCAAGGTCGAATCGGGGCTGGATCTGTTCGACTGCATCGCCGCCCCGTGCGTGGAGAAGTGCGCCGTCCGCCAGGACGTGCCCGAGTACGCGTGGTGGGTTGCCCACGGGGAGTACGACCGGGCCCTCGCGGTCATCCTCGGTCGGAATCCCTTGCCCGCCGTGACCGGGCACGTGTGCACGAACGCTTGCCAGACCCGCTGCACCCGGAACAACTACGAGGAGCCGGTGGCGATCCGCGCCCTGAAGCGGTTCGCCGTGGAGAAAGGACAGTCGCAACTCACACGTCACAAGTCGCCACAGACGAAAGGAAGGGTGGCGATCGTGGGGAGCGGGCCGTCCGGCCTCGCCGCCGCCTACTTCCTGGCGCTGAGCGGGGTCCAGGTCACGATCTTCGAGGCGCAGGACATCCCGGGAGGGATGCTCGCCCTCGCCCCCCAGTTTCGGCTCCCGCGGGAGGTCGTGGCGGCGGACATCGAGCGGATCAAAGGACTGGGGGTGGAGATCAGGCTCTCCACCCCCGTCACCCGCTCCCCGGAGGCGCTCCTTGCGGACGGCTTCGACGCGGTCTACGTGGCGTGCGGGTTCCAGCGGGACGCGCGCCTCGGGATCGAGGGCGAGGACGGCGGGGGCGTGTTCGGTGCCCTCGACTTCCTGCGCCGGCTGAGCCGGGGAGAACGACCGGACCTGGGGTCGAGGGTGCTCGTCATCGGTGGCGGCAACACCGCGATGGACGCGGCCCGGGCCGCCCGGCGCCTCACCGGGCGGCCGGTGACGGTGGTCTACCGGCGGACCCGGGCCGAGATGCCGGCCGAAAAGGAAGAGGTGGAGGGGCTCCTGGCTGAAGGCAACGCCCTCCTGGAGCTCGTCAGCCCGGAGCGGATCGTCCTCAAGGACGGACGGGTGGCGGCACTCGAGTGCGTGCGCAACGCGCTGGGTGAGCCCGACGCCGACGGGCGCCGGCGGCCGGTGCCGATCGCGGGAAGCGCGTTCCAGATCGAGGCCGATGCCATCATCGTCGCCGTCGGCCAGCGCCCGGACCTCGCCTTCCTCGCCGGGAGCGGGATCTCCCTGCGTGGGGACGGGAGGATCGCCGTCGACCCCGACACCGGGCGGGCGGCGGAGCACGTGTACGCCGGTGGGGATGCGGTCCGGGGACCGGCGACCATCGTCGAGGCCTGCGCCGACGGGCGCCGGGCGGCAGAGGCGATCTCGCGGGAGCTCGGCATCGCGTTCCGGACGTGGCCGGCTCGGCCGGTGGCCCTTTCGGAGGCGGACATCCTGGAGGTCAAACGGGCCCGCGCCCGCAAGGAGCTCCAGCACCGGCCGGCGCTGCTTTCGGTGGAGGAGCGCGAGGGCTTCGATCTCGTGGAGCAGACGCTGGCCGAGGACGAGGCCCGTCGAGAGGCGGTCCGGTGCCTTCAGTGCTCCGCCTTCTGCGACAAGTGCGTGGAGGTTTGCCCGAACCGGGCCAACCTCACCTACATCGTGGCACCCGGGAGCTGGGCCGTGCCCCGCTTGAGCTGCCAGAAGGGCAAGCTGGTCGTGGCCGGGACGGAGCCGTTCCGCATCGAACAGTCCCGGCAGATCGTCCACGTGGACGACTTCTGCAACGCGTGCGGCAACTGCGCCACGTTCTGCGTGCACCACGGGAAGCCTTACCTAGATAAGCCGCGGCTGTTCCTCTCGGAGCGCGACTTCGAGCAAGAATCGGACAACGCCTTCCACATCGAGGGGAACACGATCCGGCGGCGGGAAGGCGGCGAGGAAGCGCGCCTGGAGGTCAAGGACGGCGTGCTGGTCTTTGCGGACGCGCACGTCCGGGTGCGGTTCACCCCCGATTTCGGGATCGAGGGGATGGCGTTGAAGACGGGGTTCCCCGGGACGCGCTCCCTGAGGCCGGCGGCGGAGATGGCGGTCCTGCTCCGGGGCGTTCGGGATTCGCTCCCGTTCTTGCTCGGCACCGGCAAGCGCGGCTGATCCACCCGGCGAACATGGCCTGACCGGAAGCCTGAGGGTGTTATGGCCATCCCCATCGGCACCTCTGTGTACGGATGTGTGTTTCCGCGCTATACTCCAAGTGTGAGCCCGACCCATCGTTTCGCGGTGAGCACGCCGGGGGCGGAGTGGGTCGCCGCCGTGAAGGAACGCCATGGGTGAGCCGATCGCGTTCCGCTGTGTGGGTTGTGGCCGAGAGTACGACCCGTGGTCGGTGGACTACGCCTGCCCCCGGTGCGGGCCCTTGAGCGGGACGCTGGAGGTGCTCTACGACTACCGGGCCCTGGCCAGGCGCCTTGTCCCCGGGAGCTTCGCCGAGACGCGGCGGAACTCGCTGTGGCGGTACGAGGAGCTCCTCCCGGTAGGGGTGGAGTACGCGGTGCCCCTGCGGCCGGGGTGGACCCCGCTCTACGAGTGCCCGACTTTGGCCGCCGAGCTCGGCCTTGGGGCGCTGTGGATCAAGGACGACACCCTCAACCCCACCGCCTCCTGCAAGGATCGGGGCACGGCGGTGGCGGTGGCCGCGGCGAGGAAGCTCGGTCGGGATGCGTGCGCCTGCGCCTCCACCGGGAATGCGGCCACGTCCCTCGCCGGGTTCTGCGCTGCGGCCGGGATCCCCTGCTACATCTTCGTTCCCAAGAACGCCCCCCGCCCCAAGGTCGCTCAGCTCCTCGCGTTCGGGGCGATGGTGTTCGTCGTGGATGGCACCTACGGCGAGGCCTATGAGCTCGCGATCCAAGCTGCAGACCGGTTTGGGTGGTACAACCGCTCCGATGGGTGGAACCCGATGGTGGTGGAGGGGAACAAGACCGGGGCCCTCGAGGTGTGGGAGCAGATCGGCGGGGACCCCCTGGACTTCGCCCTGGTGGCCGCAGGGGATGGGTCGGTGGTGTCCGGGATCTGCAAGGGGTTCCAGGAGCTGGTGAAGGTGGGGCTGGCCGACCGGGTGCCCCGGGTGTACGGGGTGCAGGCGGCCGGGGCGGCGGCCATCGCCCATGCCTTTGAGCGCCACGAACAGGGCCGGCCGATCCTCCCCGCGGAGGAGCGGGCGGACACGGTGGCCGACTCGATCCGGGTCGGTACGCCCCGCGACGTGGTGAAGGCGGTGCGCTGCGTGGCCGCCACCGGCGGTGGGTTTGTCACCGTGACCGACGACGAGATCGTGTCCGGGGTCCAGGAGCTGGCCCGCCGGGCCGGGGTGTTCGCCGAGCCGGCCGGGGCCGCCCCATGCGCCGGGCTCCTCCGGCTCCTGCGCGACGGGGCCGTGCCGGAAGGGGCGAAGGTGGTCCTGTTCATCACCGGGTCCGGGCTTAAGGACCCGGAGGGGGCGCTGCGAGGGCTCCCCGAGCCCACCCTGATCCCGCCGCGGATCGAGGCGGTGGCGGAGGCGGTGGGCGAATGACGATCCAGTTCAGGCTGAACGGGCGTCCGGTGGCGGTGGACGTGCCACCGGGGCGCCGCCTCCTCGACCTCCTGCGCGAGGACCTGGGCCTCACCGGGGCGAAGGAGGGATGCGGGGAGGGGGAATGCGGGGCGTGCACGGTGGTGGTGGACGGAAAGCCCCGCCTGGCCTGCCTCACCGCCGCCGTCCAGGTGGAGGGGAAGGACGTCCTGACCATCGAGGGTTTGAGCGAGGCCGGCCAGCTGGATCTTCTGCAGGAGGCGTTCATCGAGACGGCAGGCGTGCAATGCGGGTTCTGCACGCCGGGTCTCGTCATGGCCGCGTATGCCCTCCTCCGGGAGAACCCACGGCCTACGCGGGACGAGGTGCGGGCGTATCTGTCCGGCAACCTATGTCGGTGTACCGGGTACGCGCAGGTGGTGGAGGCGGTGCTGCGGGCGGCGGAGAAGGCCTGCCCCCGGTGACCGGGGTCGTGCTCGCCGCCGGGGCCGGCCGCCGCATGAAAGAGATGCGGAGCTCCGAAGGGGATCCAGCTCTCCTGGGGCGGCCCAAGCTTCTTTTGCTGCTCGATGGGCGGCCGCTCCTCGCGTGGGTGCTAAGCCTCGTGGAACGGCTGCCCCTTGCGGAGCGGGTGATCGTCCTCGGGGCCGAGGCCCAAGCGATCCGTCAAGCGTTGTTCCCCCCTCACCCCGGCCCTCTCCCGCAAGGGGGAGAGGGAGGGGGGAGGTGGCGGATCGTGATCAACGAGGATTGGCCCGAGGGGATTGGGGCCTCGCTCAGGCGAGCGGCGGAGGAGGTGGAGGGAGGGATGCTCCTGTTCCTCGGGGACATGCCGTGGGTGCCGGAGGCCGGGGCACGGGCCGTGCTCGCGCGGGCCGGGGACCGGCCGGTGGCGCTCTCCTACCGTGGGCAGCGGGGGTTCCCGGTGTACCTTCCCCCTTCGCTCGGGCCGGGGCTTCTCGTGCTTGCGGGCGATGTGGGCGCCCGGGATCTTTTGGCCGACTGTGAGCTGATCCCGTGGGACGACCCCGGGGTGATCCGGGACGTGGACGTGGCCGACGACCTTGGGCAACCTCAACGATGTCTGCGACGTTCGTGTTTGTGAGCGCCGTGATGTGTCCACGAGGAGGCCGGTGGTGCGTAGAACCGGTCTGGCGGAGATCGTGAGGCCGCGGGACCTCGCCGAGGCGGTGTGCCTGGTCGCCGAGGGGGGGAAACCCCTCGCCGGGGGCACGGACGTATTCGTGCGGCTGCGGAAGGGGGTCGAGCGCCCGCCGTTCTTGGTGTACATTGGGGACCTCCCCGAGCTGCGCCGGGTCTCGGTGGGCGAAAGCAAGGTCGAGATCGGGGCCGCGGCCACCCACGCCGAGATCCTCGCCTCCCCGGCCGCAGCGCGGCTCCCCATCCTCAGGCTGGCCCTGGAGACCATCGGCTCCCCGGCCATTCGGGCCATGGGGACCCTGGGCGGGAACCTGGCCAACGCCTCCCCGGCCGGGGATGGCCTTATCCCCCTGTACCTCCTCGAGGCGCGGGTGAACTTGGTGGGACCGGACGGGGAGCGGGCGCTGCCGGTGGAGGAGTTCGTCCTCGGCCCTGGGAAAACGGCCCTGCGGCCGGGGGAACTCATCCGTTCCCTGTACCTGCCGTTCCCCGAGGGGGCACCTCGGGCGTACTTCCGCAAGGTGGGACGCCGGCGGGCCCTGATCATCGCCATCGCTTCCCTTGGGGCCCTCCTCTGGCTGCGGGATGGCACGATCGAGCGGGCGCGCCTCGCCCTGGGATCGGTCGCCCCCACCGTGGTCCGACCGCGGGAGGTGGAGGCGGCGCTGACCGGGCGGCCTCTGGCCCCGGACGCCCTCGCCGACCTGGTGGAGACGCTGTCCGCGGCCACCCGGCCCATCTCCGACCTCCGGGCCTCGGCCGACTACCGCAGGACGGTAGCCGGCCGGCTGCTCCTGGACCTGGCCTGCGCCCTTTCTCCGGGCGGTTAGGAGGTGGAGGTGAACGAGATTACGCTCTCGGCGATCAAGGCCGATGTGGGCAGCGTCGGCGGGCATCTCACCCCGTCTTGGGAGATGTTGGCCCGGGTCAAGGAGTTCCTGTCGCGCGAGGGAGGCGGTATCCTGATCGATCACCACGTGACCCACCTCGGGGACGACATCTGCCTCCTCCTTTCCCATCGGGAGGGGGTGGGGAGCCGCGAGGTGCACAAGCTGGCGTGGGAGGCGTTCAAGATGGGGGCGCGGATCGCCCGGGAGGCAGGGTTATACGGCGCCGGCCAGGATCTCCTCCGGGACGCGTTCTCCGGCAACGTGCGCGGCCTCGGGCCGGGGGTGGCCGAGCTTTCGTTCCTCGAACGCCCTGGCGAGGCGTTCCTCCTGCTCCTCGCCGACAAGACCTCCCCGGGGGCGCTGAACCTCCCCCTGTACCTGGCGTTCGCCGATCCGATGCACTGTTCCGGCCTGATCCTGTCCCCATCCTTGGGGCAGGGGTTCCGGTTCACGGTGATGGACGTGGCCCATACCAAGGCCGACCGGGTGATCGAACTCGATGCCCCGGAAGATCTGTACGATCTGGCCGCCCTCCTTCGTGATAACGACCGGTTCGTGATCGAGAAGATCCACGCCCGAGCAAGCGGGGACCAGGCGGTGGCCTGTTCTACCACGCGCCTCACCGCCATCGCCGGCCGCTACGTGGGCAAGGACGACCCGGTAGCCATCGTGCGGGTACAGAAGGACTTCCCCGCCACCGGCGAAGTGCTGGCTCCCTTTGCCCTCGTCCATTACGTGCCCGGGTTCATGCGCGGGAGCCACATCGGGCCCTTGATGCCGGTGCGCGCAGGCACCCCGGTGTCCTACTTCGACGGCCCACCTCAGGTCATGGCCCTCGCCTTCTCCTGTCACGGTGGGCGCCTCTCCGATCCGGTGGATGCGTTCGACCATCCGTTTTGGGACCGGATCAGAGACCAGGCGGCGGAGAAGTCCCTGGAGATCCGGCGCCAAGGGTTCTTCGGCCCGGCCATGCTCGGAATGGCCGAGCTCGAGTACACCGGGATCGCGGACCGGCTGAAGGCGCTCGAGGCGCGGTTTGCCGTGCGTGCGTGAGCCCGGCCGGCGATTGGCATGGGTCAGGGGATCGGGGTATCCTGAGGTATCTTCCCCCAAGATGTTCTCCTGGTGAGGGCGTTTTTGGGGCCAGCCGTTTAGGGCAGAGAATGCTGAACACGATCGAGCGGGTGATCATTTCGGTCGACGAGATCGGCCAGCGGGTGCGGGAGCTCGGGGCCCAGATCTCCGCGGACTACCGCGCCGGGGCCGGGCGCGACCCCCACCGGCGGCCGCTCTTGGTGGTGGGCCTCCTCAAGGGGGCGATGCCGTTCATGGCCGACCTCATCCGGGCCATGGACATCCCCCTCGAGTACGACTTCATGGCCGTCTCGAGCTACCGCAACGGCACCAGTCCCGGGGAGGTGCGGATCCTCAAGGACCTCGACTGCGCCATTGGCCGCCGTGATCTCCTCATCGTCGAGGACATCGTGGACACCGGCCGGACCCTCCACCGCATCCTGAAGGGCCTCTCCGCCCGGGAGCCGGCCACGCTCCGGGTGTGCACGCTTCTGGACAAGCCGCATCGGCGGGAGGTGGAGGTGCCGGTGGACTACGTGGGGTTCGTGCTGCCGGAGAACCTGTTCGTGGTGGGGTATGGGCTCGACTACGCCGAGCTCTACCGGAACCTGCCGTTCATCGGCGTGCTCAAAAGGCGTGAGGCGTAACGGATCACGGATAGGGGACAGGGGATGATCGTCCTCGGCATCGAGACCTCCTGCGACGAGACGGCGGTGGCGGTGGTGCGCGACGGGGGGGAGATGCTGGTGAACCTCGTCTACTCCCAGGCCGACCTTCACGCCCGCTACGGGGGCGTGGTGCCGGAGGCCGCGTCCCGCGATCACCTGCGCAAGCTCCCCTACCTTGTCCAGGAAGCGCTCGTCGCGGCCGGGGTGAGCTGGGACGGGATCGACCTCGTGGGGGTGACCTACGGACCAGGGCTCATCGGCCCCCTATTGGTGGGGGTGGCCTACGCCGCCGGGGTGGTCCTGGCCCGGGGGGTGCCGCTGGTGGGGGTGAACCACCTCGCCGCGCACCTGTTCGCCCATCGGTTGGGCTGGCCCGAGGTGCCCCCGCCGTTCCTGGGGGTGATCGCCTCCGGCGGCCATACCCTGCTCGTGGCCGTGCCCCGGTGGGGGGAGTACCGGGTGGTGGGGGGAACCCGGGACGACGCGGCCGGGGAGGCGCTGGACAAGTTCGGGAGGCTCCTTGGTCTGGGTTACCCCGCCGGGCCGAAGATCGATGCCCTGGCGGAAGAGGGGGATCCGGGAGCGGTGCCGTTCCCCCGCCCGATGCTGGAGTCAGGGTTGGACATGAGCTTCGCCGGGCTGAAGACGGCGGCGGTGTACTGGCTGCGGGACCATCCGCACACCCCGACTCCCGACCTCTGTGCCGCTTACCTGGAGGCCGTCGTCGATCTGCTCACGGAGAAGGCGATCCGGGCAGCGCGCCGGTTTTCCCTGCCGCGCATCGTGGTGGTGGGCGGGGTGGCCGCCAACCGGCGCCTGCGCCAGGTCCTTCCGGCCCGGGCGAGGGAGCGGGGGTTCGAGGCCCACTTCCCCCCACCGGGGCTGTGCACGGACAACGCCGTCATCGTCGCCGCCTGTGCCCACCACCGGTTCGTCGAGCTCGGCCACGCCGATCCGCTGTCGCTTTCCCCGGATCCCAATCTGTCCCTCGACGGCTGGAGTTGATCCGGATGTGTCCCCTCACCCTGGCCCTCTCCCGCGAAGGCTCCGCGGGCCATGAAAAACCTGTGCTGTCTTAACCCTCCCCTTCAGATGGGGGAGGGTCAGGGAGGGGGTGGGGAGAGGGGCGAGCCATCCGCCGGGCGAGGAGGAGCACGAACCCCGCCGCGAGCACCACGTCACCGATGCTGAACGCGGAGCTCAAGGGCACGGCGGCGGGGAGATATAGGAAGTCTCCGAGGAAGTTGAGCCTCGTTGCTGGCCCCATGAGCACTGTATTTCCCTGACGTGTCCCCTGTTCCAGGGCCGCGGCCACCCGGTCGAGCCCGGCCTGGCGGAGGGCCTCGGCCGAGGCCGGCATGTACCCCCCGTTGGCGGCGATGGCGATCAGGTTGAGCAAGAGTCCGCCCCCCATGACGAGGATCTCCGGGTACCGCCGGTTCAGGCCGGTGAATACCAGCAAGAACAGGTAGGAGGTCAGGTGGAGCCAGACCGTGCCCACCGTGACCAGCGGTCCGGCGCTGCCCAACGGGAAGATGAGGAGTTGGATCACCAATGCCATCACGATGAGCCACAGGCCCCGCAGCCGGAGCCGGGCGAGGTGGGCCAAGCTCCCGCGGCGCAGCAGGCCGGCCAAGACCCCGATGACAACCGCCCAGAGGAGGACCATCTACTGAACGAGCTTGAGGAACTCATCCACCAACTGGGGATCGAGCTCCTTCCCTTTCATCTCCTGGAGGATCCGGCGGGCTTCCTCTTTGGAGTAGGCCTTCCGGTAGGGGCGGTCGGAGGTGAGGGCGCTCCACACATCGGCCACGGCGAGGATCCGCGCCCCGAGCGGGATCTTTTTGCCGGCCAGGCCATCGGGGTACCCGCTTCCGTCCCAGTGTTCGTGCTCGTGCTTGACGATGTCCAGGACCCCCTCGTAGATCTCCAAGCCCTGAAGGAGCTCGGCGCTGGTCACCGGATGCCGCGTCATGATCGCCCATTCCTCGGGGGAGAGCTTGGTCGGTTTGAGGAGGATGCGGTCAGGGACGGCGATCTTGCCCAGGTCATGGACCCGCGCCGCGGCGGCGACCTGTTCCGTTTCCTCCTCCGGGAGGCGCAGGGCCCGGGCCAGCCGCTCCGCGAGCTTGGCCACCTCGGTGGAGTGCTCTCCGGTGTAGGGGTCACGCTCCCCGACGACACGGGCGATGCGCTCAAACGCCTGTTGGGCCTGTTGGCGCAACCGGGCATAGCCGCGGATGGATGCCTGCACCACCGTGAGCGGGCTGAGCATGAGCAGGATGTACCATGGAGAAAGGGTGTACAGAACCGCAATAAGGATCCCGAGGATTCCGATGGATAATAATTGAGTTAGCAAGTGACGCAAGTAGAACTTGAGCTGATAGACAAAAGAGATCTTTTCGGTAAGGTAGACAATGAGGGCCACCGCCGACTTATTGACAATTGTGTACGTAATGAAAGCGAAAGATAGAGGGACAAAGTGCCAAATCGTTGTGTATGGTGGGGGAGTTCCGCCGAGGGCTTTAAGCACAAGGGCCGCCGTGGTGACCGAGATCACGAGCTGGCCCACGTTGAACCCGATATAGGCAGCGAAGAGGGACTTGTTCTTGCTTAGGACTTTCCAGCAAAGGAGGAGCTCGGCCGGCAAGGTGGCGAGAAGCACGGTGAGGATCCCAAGCGGAGCGCCTCCGATGTAGACCGCGGCGGTGCACACCGCCATTGCCGCGGAGGTGCTCCTCTTGGCGATGACCTCGACCTCGAAGAGCTCGCATAGAAAATCGATGCTGGCAAGGAGAAGCCAGACGAGGATGAACTGCGGGGTGAGTTTAGCTTGTGGAACGAAGACAAGGATACAAGCGAGCGCGGCAACCACCACCGCGACGATGTAAACCCGAGCACCCGTGGGTAAGCGCATCGCCAGCAAGCTTAGCGAAACTTAAAGGGGGGCACCGCCCCCCATGATCACCTTCGTCGGTGATGAACGACCTAGAGCTTCAGGGCTTCCACTTGTCGTTGGCCCCGCTGAGGAGCATGAACGCCGCCAGGGCCAGCAGCACATAGAGGCCGCGCGCGCCCAGCGCCTTAACGATGAACCGCCCCACCCGATCACCAACCTTGCTCGAAGTCCCCCACTTCATCGTTGCCCTCCTTTACCGCAAGTTTGCCTTCTTTGTTCACCTTTTCCTAGTCGTTTGTCCCGTTAACCAGGGAAATCCAGCTTAAGCCAACCATCACCCCCCAGTTTGTGATCTATATTCTATATTGCTTTCAACCGCAGTATACAGGAATCCTCCTGGGCGTGTCAAGCCCCAGTGAGGTGCCCCCGTTTGATGTACCACCCCGAGCGCGAGCCAGGGACCTGCCCCGG
>JANLFW010000020.1:0-2856 GCA_024653305.1 Candidatus Acetothermia bacterium
GGCCTGTGCGGCCCTGGCTGCTGCGGCGGGAGCTACTCCGCGGAGGGGACGGTCTACTTCTCCCCCAGCGGGTCCCTGTTTGGGGTTTCCAGGGTTCTCCTCGCCGCGGGGATCCCCATCTTCCCCGGCCTGGCCGTGGAGGCCAAGCTCGGTGTGGACGCCGGCGGCTTGTCCACGCTCTCCTTGGGCTGGAACCTCAAGTTCTAGCGGGCTCCCGCCAGGCAGAGCTCGGCGAACTGGGTGAGCACCGCCCGGTGGTGGCCGGGGACGAGCACGTGGTGGTTGCCGAGGGGCTCCCGGAGGAGCCGCTCGAGCGCCCCCCGGGGCATCTTGAACCGGACCTGGGTCCGGCAGAGGTCCTCCCGCCCCACCCGCTCGTCGAGGACCGTCCCCTCCACGAAGAAGCCCTCGGCGAGGTCCCTCCCCCCGAACCGGACGAGGGTGTAGGGGCCAGGGCGGAGCTCCCCGGCCACAGCGAGCCCCAGTCCGGACTCGAAGTGGGTCCGGAGCACGTGGGAGCGGGTGAGGGCAAGGGGCACCGTGCAGTGGGCCAGGGTGAGCGTCCCCAGCTTGAGGTCCACATCGGCGGGGTTGGCGAGGAACCCCGGCCCGTCGGTCAGCTCCTGGGCCACCATGAGCCCAAGGAGCGCCGGGAGGTCCCCCTCGCACCCGGCCGGGACCCCAGCGTCCGCCAGGCAGGCGAGGGCCCAACAGGCCGTCATCCGGTGGGGGAGAAGGCCGAAGCAGGCGATCGTGAGGGCGTCCAGCCTCTCCTCCTCCACCAGGCGCCGCAGCGCCGCGTGGACCCGGGCCCCCATCGCCCGCGCCTCCTCCCCGATCTCCACGCCCTCCCCGATCGGGAGGTCGGCCGCCTCCGGCGGCGGGCGCTCCAGCACCGCCTCAAGCGGGAGCAGCACCACCTCGATCCCCAGCTTCTCCCTGAGCAGGGCGGGATCCGGGGAACTGGCCACCAGCCACGGCGAGGGATCCCCCACCAGGCCCACCCGCTGGCCGCGGAGCTTTCGGGCCAGCCCCACCGCCTGGGCCCACACGGGGAGCGCCTCCTTCGCCTCCGCCCCCAGGTGCACCAGGTGGGCCTTGCGTCCATCCGCGCGCAACCGGGCCGCCGTCTCCAGGGCCGCGGCCAGGGAATTGTGGGTACCGTGGGATAGGAGGAGGAGCGGGCCCCGAGCGCGCCCGGCGAACGCCAAGGCCTGGGCCTCCGTCCCCCCGGTCAGGACGAGCAGCGCGTGGGCCGGCTCCCTGGCCACCCCGTCCGCGTCCACAGGGAGGAGGTCCACCCCGGTTTGGTCGCGGAACGCGGCCAGAACGGATTCCAGGAGCAGGGCGAGGTGCCCGCGCAGGGCCGAGGCGAGGGGCAACACGGGGAGGGTGGGTTCACCCACGGCGGTCCTCCTCGAACAGTGCCTCCAGTCGCAGGGCCCGGTCCAGGGTCTCGTCCAGTTCGAACGTGAGCTTCGGCACCCGGCGCACGGAGAGGCGCCGGGCGAGTTGGGTGCGGAGGAAGCCTTGATCGTGCGCGAACGCGGCCAGCACCTTGGCCCGCTCGTCCGGCGTCCCCTCCACGTACACGTACACCACGGCCTCCGCTCCGTCTGGGGACAGCCGCACCGCCATCACCGTGGGGGCGGCGGCGCGGAGCACCGGGTCCTTGACGTCGAACTCCAGGATGTCCGCGAGGTGCCGGGCGATGTCCTCCGTCAGACGTGCCCGCGTCCGTTCGCGCATCACAGGACCTCCAGCTCGTGGGCCTCCACGTAGTAATCACGGCTGCCCTCAAGCTGGTTGAGGAGCTTCATGAGCACCCCATCGGAATGGCGTCCGTCGTTGGAGAGGTGGGCGAACCCGAGGAGGGCGCTTTCGGGATCATCGAGGAGATCAAGCTCCGCTGCGGACACGTTGAACTCCCGGCGCATCCGGAGGAGGAGGCCCTCCACGATCGATCGTTTCTCCTTCAAGGTGTGGGTCCCATAGAGCCGTAAGCGGACGCGTAGGAGACCGACCGGCATCGCCGTTAGGCCGGGACCTCCTCCACGGTGTAGATCTCCAACACGTCCCCGGCCTGGACGTCGTCGTAGTCGCGGATGCGGATGCCGCACTCGCGGCCGGCCTGGACCTCGCGCACGTCCTGGGTGAACCGCTTGAGGGATGCGATCTCCCCCACGAACACCTCGCGGTCCCCCCGGCGCACCTTGACCCGGCTCCCCCGGACCACCCGCCCGGAGCGCACCGTGCACCCGGCCACCCGGCCCACGCCCTCGATGTCGAACGCCTTCAATACCTCGGCCTCACCGACCTTGACCTCGACCCACTCCGGACCCAGGAGCCGTCGCGTCGCTCGCTGCACGTCCTGGGCCAGGTCGTAGATGATGTCGTAGGTGCGCACCGGGATCGCCCGTTGCTCTGCGGACGCTCTGGCCTTGGGGTCGACCTTGACCGCGAACCCCACCACGAGCGGCTGCCCCTCTTCCACCGTCGCGGCGAGGAGCACGTCCGATTCGGTGATCGTGCCCACCCCGGCGTGGAGGACCTCCAGCTCCACCCCTTCGGCTTGGATCGTCCCGAGCTCGAGGCGGGCGGCGTCCAGGGCCCCCACGCTGGCCGCTTTGAGCACCATCACCACCTTCTTCTTCTGCGCCGCCGTGAGGAGGTCCTCGAACGTCATGTGCGGCCGAGCGATGCGCCGCTTGGCGAGCTCGTCTTGGGCCCGTTCAGCGGCGATGGTCTTGGCCTGGTTGGGACTCTTGACCCGCTCCACCCTCGCCCCGGCCGGGGGAACGTCCGACAAGCCGATGATCTGGACCGGCATCCCCGGGGTGGCTGCCGGGACCCGCC
>JANLFW010000020.1:2955-26488 GCA_024653305.1 Candidatus Acetothermia bacterium
ATCCGACAAGCCGATGATCTGGACCGGCATCCCCGGGGTGGCTGCCGGGACCCGCCGCCCCTGGTGGTCGAGGATAGCCCGGACCCGGCCCCAGGTGGTGCCGGAGAGGAGCACGTCCCGCTCCCGGAGCGTCCCGTTCTTCACGATCACCGTGGCCACCGGCCCCTTCCCCGGGTCGAGGTGGGAGTCGATGATGATCGCCTCGAGTTCTCCATCGGGATCCCCGCGGATGCCCTCCATGTCGGCGAGGAGGAGGATCATCTCCAGGAGGTCGTCCACCCCTTGTCCGGTGAGGGCGGAGATGGGGACCATGATCGTGTTTCCACCCCACTCCTCCGGGGTGAACCCAAGGCTTGCCAGCTCCTGCATCACCTTGTCCGGGTTGGCCCCGGGCTTGTCGATCTTGTTGATGGCCACGATCATCGGCACGCCGGCGGCTTTGATGTGGTCGATGGCCTCCAGGGTCTGGGCCATCACCCCGTCGTCGGCGGCCACCACCAGCACGGCGATGTCCGTCACCTGGGCCCCGCGGGCACGCATCGCGGTGAACGCGCGGTGCCCAGGGGTGTCGATGAACGTGATGGCGTGCCCATCCACCGAGGCCTGGTAGGCGCCGATGGACTGGGTGATCCCGCCGGCCTCCCCTTGGGCGACGTGGGCTTTGCGGATCGTGTCGAGAAGCGTAGTCTTGCCGTGGTCGATGTGCCCGAGCACGGCCACCACCGGCGGCCGCGGGACGCCCCGGGGCTCGGGAGCCCGCGGCGGCTCCGGAGCCGCCGGCGTGGGCTCCTCCGTCGGTACTTCCACCGGCACGGCCACTGGTGTGGCCTTGGCGCGGTGCTCGCGGTAAAGGTCCCGGATGACCTCCGCCTCCTCGTCCTCCACCGTGTTCACTGCCCGCAGGCCAGCCATCCCCATTGCGGCCATGGCCTCGATGAGGTCCTTGGTGGGGACCCCAAGCTCACGGGCGATCTCGTACACGCGCTTTTTCGTCAACGGCGTTCCTTTCGTCCTCCGGGGCGCATCGGCCTAGGCGGGGGTCAACCGGTGCCGGCCCTTCCGGCGCCGGCGGGCCAGCACGGCCCGTCCGGAGGGAGTGCGCATCCGCACCAGGAACCCGTGAACGCGCTTCCGACGTCGCCGATGTGGTTGGAAGGTACGCTTGGGCATGTGCTCCTCCTTGTCATCCGGTATCGCCCCAACCGTTCCCCGATTCTGCCCGGCAACCGAGCAGGGCGCAACTTACCGCGGCCCCACTGGGAAGGCAAGCTCCGGGGAAAGCAGCCGCGGCACGGAACGCCAGCGGGTGCGGCAGATGGGCGGCAGGCGACCGTGGTGGGCAAGCCACTGCACGAGAAACGCCCGGACCTTGGCCTCCCCGGGATAGCCCCACCCGAAGTCCCCGTAGTGGCGATGGAGGGCAAGCACGAACGCGTCGCGCACTACCTTGGCGAGGAGCGAGGCGGCGGCCACCGCCGGGTGATCCCGGTCCGCCTTGGGGAAGGCGACGATGGCCTGGGGAGCGATCCCGGCGCGGGGTCCCAAACGGGCGACGAACCCGGGGATGGCCGGGGGGGGCACCGGTGTGTCGAGTACGGTCCGATCCGGGTGCAGGGCCACGATCAACCTGGCGGCTGCGCTCAATTCGATCTCGGTCAGGTTTTCCTGATCCACGTCGGCGGCGGGGATGACCACCGCCCGCGCCCCGTCCGCGGCGCGGACAAGCTCCCGCAGGAGAGCGCGGCGGCGGGGGCGCGCCACCCGCTTGGAATCCCGGGCCCCGAGCTCGGCGAGGAAGGGGAGGCGCTCTTCATCCACGACGATCCCGGCCACCACAAGGGGGCCGAGCACTGCGCCCCGGCCGGCCTCGTCGATCCCGAGGACGCGGGGCACGCTCCCTCACCAGCCCCAGGGCGACCGGCGGCGGCGGAGCCAGACGACCAAGCCGGGGACCACTTCTCGGCGCTTGAGGACGAGCACGAGCAAGGCCCCGGTGATGAACCCCCCGAGGTGGGCGAACCAGGCCACGCCCCCCATCGCCGATCGGTCCACGAGCCCTGAAAGGAATTGGAGCACGAACCACAGCCCGAGGAGGAGAAACGCAGGCACCTCGATGAGCTGGACGAAGAAGAACACCGGCACCAGCGTCAGCACCCGCGCCCACGGGTAGAGCACGAGGTACGCCCCCATCACCCCGGCGATTGCCCCCGATGCCCCGATCATGGGGGCGGTGGTGCGCGGGTACACCGCCATCTGGAGGAGCGCCGCCCCCACCCCGGAGAGAAGGTAGAACACGAGGAACCGCCCCCGCCCAAGCGCCGCCTCCACGTTGTCCCCAAACAGCCACAGGTACCACATGTTGCTGAGGAGGTGCAGCCACCCCCCGTGGAGGAACATCGCGGTGAAGAGCGTGAGCCAGATCGGAAACGGGGCCAGAGGAGGCAGGTCCTTCCCCGACCAGAACTCGGCCGGGATGAGACCGTACTGGATCACAAACCGGTCCCGCTCCGTAACCGGATAGAGGCACCCCTGTCCATAGCGCCGGTAATCGAACCCGGGGGCAGGTTGGCGAAAGGTCCGCTCCCACACGCAGCGGTCGAGGGGGACCAGCGTCCGATCGGAGTAGGTCAGCGTGTACACGAACGCCACCGCGTTGAGGACAATGAGGGCGAGGGTCACGTAGGGCACGATCCCGCTTGGCCGGTAGTCCCGCAGTGGAATCAAGTTTCCCCCTTAACCCTCCATTCTACCGACCGTGACGGGGCGGGCAAAGTTGTGCCCGGCCGCGGCCCCCTATACCATGCGCCGCGGAAAGGGGGCGTTTGTGGAACTACTGGGTCGGTTGTCGGAGGCGGCCGGGGTACCCGGCCGAGAGGAAGCGATTCGGGCCATCGCCCGGGAGGCCCTGAACGGCCACGTGGATGAGATGGAGGTCGATCGCCTGGGGAACCTGATCGCCCACAAGAAGGGGGCAGGGCCCAAGGTGGCGGTGGCCGCGCACATGGACGAGATCGGGTTCCTCGTGTCCCACGTGGACGAGGAGACCGGGTTTCTGCGGATTGAGCCGGTGGGGGGCTTTGACCCCCGCACCCTCATCGCCGCCCGGGTCACCGTGCACACGCGGGACAGTCCCCTCACCGGTCTCATCGGGAGCAAGCCCATCCACATCCTCACCGAGGAGGAGAAGAAGAAGGAGATTCGCGTCCAGGACCTGTTCGTGGACGTTGGGCTCCCCGGGAAGGCGGTGAAGGAGCGGGTCCGGGTGGGGGACCCGGTGACGCTCCTGCAATCGTTCGCCGAGGTGGGGAACCTCGTGTCCGGGAAGGCCTTGGATGACCGGCTGGGGCTGTACGTGGGGATCGAGGCCGTGCGGCGCCTGAAGGGCCACCGGGCTGACATCTACCTCGTGGGGACGGTGCAAGAGGAGGTGGGGCTGCGGGGGGCGCGGACGAGCGCGTTCGCCATCGACCCCGAGATCGGGGTCGCCCTGGACGTGACGCTGGCCTGCGACATGCCCGGTGTCCAGCCCCACGAGCATGTGACGAAAGTAGGCAAGGGCGTGGCGATCAAGGTCAAGGACTCGGCGTCCATCTCCCATCCCGGGCTCGTGCGGTTCCTGGTGGACCTCGCTGAGGACCGAAAGATCCAGTACCAGCTGGAGATCCTGCCCCGCGGCGGGACCGACGCCGGGGCGATCCAGCTTGCCCGGGAGGGGGCGGCAGTGGTGACGATCTCCGTGCCCACCCGGTACGTGCACACGGTGGTCGAGGCCGCCCACAAGGAGGATATCGAGGCCGCGATCCGGCTCCTTGTGGCATTCCTCGAGACCTGCCACACGGCCGACCTGAGGCTGTAGCGCCGGGGCTTGTCCCCGACGCATGAGGGGAGATGATGGCGCGGATTCTGTTCAAGGACGTCGAGGCGATTGCCACGTTCGACCCGGAGGAGCGCGAGCTCCACGGGGCGTGGCTCCTCGTGGAGGGGAACCGGATCGTCGCCCTGGGGGAGGGCTCCCCCCCGCCCGGCCCGTTCGACGAGGTCATCGACGGCCGGGACCGGGCGATGATCCCGGGGATGGTCAACACCCACCACCACCTGTACCAGACCCTGTTCCGCGCCGTGCCCGGGGCCCAGGACAAGGAGCTCTTTGACTGGCTCCTCCACCTCTACGAGCGGTGGCGCCTGATCGACGAGGACGCGGTGCACGTGTCGACGGCGGTGGGGTGCATGGAGCTTCTCCTCTCCGGGTGCACGACGACCACGGATCACCTCTACCTCTTTCCCCGGGGGAGGCGGAATCTCATCGACATCACGATCGAGGCCGCTCGGGAAGTGGGGATCCGGTTCCACCCCACCCGTGGTTCGATGTCGCTCTCCCGCGAGGAGGGGGGGCTCCCCCCGCCGGACGTGGTCCAGACGGAAGAGGAGATCCTCGCCGACAGCGAGCGCCTGATCCGAGAACGCCACGACCCCTCGTTCGGGGCGATGGTTAGGATCGCCCTCGCCCCGTGCTCCCCGTTCTCGGTGACGCCAAAGCTCATGCGGGATACAGCCGCGCTCGCCCGAGAGCACGGCGTCCTCCTCCACACCCACCTCGCGGAGACGCTCGACGAGGAGCGGTATTGTCTCGATCGGTTCGGGATGCGGCCGGTGGAGTACCTCGAGGAGGTGGGGTGGCTGGCTCCGGACGTGTGGCTGGCCCACCTCGTGCACGTTTCCCGAGAGGACATCGTCCGGCTGGCGAAGGCCGGGATAGGGATGGCCCATTGTCCTTCGTCGAACATGCTCCTCGGGTCCGGGATCGCCCCGGTGCCGGAGATGCTCTCGGCAGGGGTGAACGTGGGCCTGGCCGTGGACGGGGCGGCGTCCAACGACACGTCGAACATGATCCGCGAGGCCCGCCAGGCGATGCTCCTTTCCCGGGTCCGGTACGGGGCGGAGGCGATGTCCGCGCGAACGGCCCTGCGTCTCGCCACCGCCGGCGGGGCACAGGTGCTCCACCGCGAAGGGGAACTGGGCTCCATCGAGCCGGGCAAATGCGCGGACCTTGCCCTGTTCGATCTATCTGCGCTGGCATTTGCCGGGGCGGCGGATCCGGTGGCGGCCCTGGTCCACTGCGGGGCCCAGTACGCGGACCTGGTGATGGTGAACGGCGAGATCCGCGTGCGCGGGGGGGAGCTTGTGGACGCGCGCCTGTACCGGTACGTCCCCCGCCAGCGGGCGCTGGCCGCCCGCCTGGTAGCCTGAGCCGGATGGGGCTACCATGTTCCCCGATGCGGGTGGAGGTGCACCTATACTTCCCGTTCCGGAATGAAGTCGGGGAGAGCCCGGTGGTGCTGGAGCTCCCGCCGGGGGCGGACGTGGCTCAGGCCGTTCAGGCCCTGGTGAAGCGTTATCCCAGGCTTGGGGACCGCTTTTACGATCCTCAAGGGCAAATTCAGCGCCATATCTCGGCCCTGGTGAACGGCATGTCCATCCAATTCCGACAAGGCTGGGCCACAAAAGTCCGGGACAGGGACGTGATTACCTTGCTTCCTCCGGTAGGGGGAGGCTAGCCCCAAACGTTGGACCGGGGGTTGTGCCTCCGAATGCCTGGCGTGCTATTGGCTGGCGGGATTAGCCGCTTATATCGTTTTTGTACCAGCCGCCGGGTTTCCCGTATAAGCCACCAGGTAAAGTAGCTCACGCCCGCGTAAACCCCGGCCGCCACCAAAAACCACCACCAGGGGGCTTCGGCCCTGCTTCGCCGCAACACGGCCCACGTAACTCCTCCAGCAATTTGAACGAGGACGCTAGCCAAGACATCTAGGCGGGTATGATACAAACTCTGGCCTTTGCGGCGCGAGGATTCTAGCAATTGCCGCACGAGCATTTCCCTACCCTCCTTGGAGGAGTTCAGGAAATGCTCCACCTCACGGGCAATTTTGGTCGGCACCTTTTCGAGAACAAGCTCATGATCTCCTGCGCGTGTGCTTAAGCGGACATGAATGCTAGAGGAACGGCTGCGCCTACCCCGGGGGCGTAGGCGCACTCCAGTCACCTCATCCAGGGCATACCCCACAACAAGAGCGGTTGACCGAGCCCTAAAGCCTGTACTGAAAACGAGAAGGCGCCTGTCAGTGATCAGCACCCTCGGAACTGAAATCCCACGGATGTTTACGCTAAGCCAAGCAAAAGGACGTTCGCCCGGAGCGAGGAGGCGGGCGGCCCACAGGTACTCGCCCACGAGATCGCTGTTTCGCAAAAGGGATTGAAAATGAAGGCGCGCATCCTGCCGACTGGCCGACAGCCGAGGGTTTGGCTCCATAAAGCCGCCCTAAAGGGAGGGATTTGGTGGGTGGTGCAGGACTTGAACCTGCGACCCCACGCACGTCAAGCGTGTGCTCTACCGAGCTGAGCTAACCACCCTGAAGGCGGCGCCCGGATTTGAACCGGGGAATAAGGGATTTGCAGTCCCTCGCCTTAACCACTTGGCTACGCCGCCACGCGCCCATTATAAGGACGGCGTCTGGCCCGGTCAACGCTGGACCTGGGTGGTTTTACCGGATCACCAACACCCCCTGCGCCTCGAGCAAGGCCAGCACCTCCCGGGCCTCCGGGTTGAGGAGGATTCCCATCACGTTCACCAACCGCAGCGCGGGGATCTTAAGAAGGGGGGCAAAGCTCTGGATTGGGTTCCGGGAGAGGTCCAGGATCTCTAGGTTCGCGAGCCCGGAAAGTGGGGCGATGTTGGCGATGTTGTTTCCCCCGAGGAGGAGATCGCACAAGGCGCCGAGGCCTTGGAGAGGCTCGATGGCCCGGATCAGGTTACCCTGGAGGTTCACGGTCCGCAGCTTGTTGAGCCCGGAAAGCGGCGTAAGGTCGCTGATCTTGTTTCCCGCGGCAAACAGCGCGGTCAAGTTCGTCAGGCCCGCCAGAGGAGAGAGATCCCGGACCGCGTTTTGGGCCACGTTGAGCTCCTCGAGGTTGGTCAAGGCGGCGAGAGGGGACAGAGCAGACACCTGGTTCCCCGCCAGCCCAAGGGACCGCAGTTCCGTGAGTCCCGCAATGGGGGTAAGGTCGCGGATTGCGTTCCCGTTGAGGACAAGTTTCCTGAGCTTTCTCAGGCCGGAAACGGGCCCAAGGTCGCTGACCTCGTTGAGCGAAAGGTCGAGGATCTCCAGTTCCACAAGCCCGGAAAGCGGCCGGATGTCTGCGACCCCGTTGGTGCTCAGGGACAGCCAGCGCAGTTCCGCGAGCCCCCCGAGCGGGGAAACGTCCATGACACCGTTCATGTCGAGCCAGAGCCAGCGGAGGCCCTTGAGGCCGGCCAGCGGGCCGAGGTCGAACACGTTGTTAAAGGTGAGAAACAACCATTTGAGGCGGCCCAACTGGGCAAGCGGGGTGAGGTCGGTGACCTCGTTGGACATGAGGTCCAGCCACTCGAGCTTCCCAAGCCCAGCCAAGGGGGTGATGTCCCGGACTCGGTTGTGGTTGAGGGTGAGATGGGAGAGCTCAGGTAAACCAGCCAATGGGGAAAGATCCTCGATCTGGTTGAATGCGGCTTCGAGTATCCGCAGCCGTTTAAGCCTGGAAAGCGGCGTAAGGTCGGCAATGTAGTTTTCGGCGATGGAGAGTTCCTCGAGTTCGGTGAGTGTTGCGAGCGGCGAAAGGTCGGCGATTCGGTTGTCGGTGAGGTCGAGTTCCTTCAAGTTCACGGCGTGCTCCAGCCCGGAGAGGTCCTCGATGTCGCGGCCCGCCGCGTAGAGCCCGGTCAGACCCGCAAGGTCGGCGGGGGTGAGGCCGCCCACGGGCTTCCCGAGCGCCTCGCGGATGGCCGCCTCCAGTCCCGGATCGGGGATGACGACCGCCTCCGTTGCCGTCCCGGTCAGGGCCCACGTGAGCGCCAACACCAGCACACACCACGCTCTCATCGCGCACCTCCTGCCGCGAGTATAGTGAGGAACACTCCCCTACGGGCCGCGGCCGGCCCACTCCACGTCCAGGGAGACCCAGGCCTGCTCCCCACGGAGGGTCAACGCTGCCCGAACCCCGATCTCCCCCTTCCCCCGCGGATCAAGGGCGTAGCGGAGCCGCACGCCGAGCGAAGTGACGGGAACCCCCACCCCGAGCACCGGCACGGCCAGGCTCCCGGAGGCGCTGACGCTGATCCAGGCGTTGGCCACGAACCCCGCCCCCAGGCCGAGCGTGAGCCAGCCCTGCGGTTCCTCCTCCTGGCTCCGCACGCCGATCTCGCCCACAAGCACCATCGGATCCCGGAGGAGGCTCGCCGCCGCGGCCACCCCGGCCTTCCACGGGTACCCAAACGAAAGAGAGACACGGGGATCCCACGGGTTCTTCGGGTCCATCCTCCATTCCTGGAATGCGGAGTACGTCACACTACGATGGGTCCTGGAAAGGCGCTCCTCGCCCCCGGGATACCGCCGCAGCTCCTCCACAGTGGTGGTGCTCTCCGAAAGATCGAGCCCGGTCTTCCATCCCCCGCCGAAGTGGATTGTGCCGGCGAGGGTCAACCGCCACTCCTGGGAGAACAGGGTGTAGGCGTAGGGTTGGCCGAACGTGTCCACCGCCAGTCCTTCCCGGCCGGACGGGGTGTAGCCGAGGCCCACCCGCCAGGTGTACTCCCCGGCGGCTTCGTCCGGCCGCTTCAGGGGATCGATCGGCACTTGGGCCCACAGCAGGCTGGGCAAGAACAGGGTGAGGAGGAGTGCCCACCGCCCCACCGAACGCCGTTTGCCCCTCCGGGATGAGGGAAGCCCCGTTGGCGGCCCCACAGAGGCTGTAGCGTCGGCCTTCATGGCCGACGGCAGGGCCCCGTTCACGGCAAGCCCTCCCGCAGCCGGGCCAGGGCCGCGAGCCGAGCTTCCGCCCATTCCAGGGTCTCTCTCTGCCGCGCCTTGGCCTGGGCCGCAAGCTCCGCCGGCGGAATCGGCACCAACACCACCTCGCGATAGCCCCGCTCCTTTACCAATGCCGAAAACGGGATGATGCTCCGCCCCCAAGATGGGTCAGCAACCACGATCTGGTCCCCCACCATTCCGATGACCAGAGCGAAATGCTTCTGGGGTTCGGTAAGATGGGCGATCAAGGGGAGCCCGCCTCGGTTGAAGTGATCACGCAGCGCCTCCGGCGCCACTCGGTACCCCTTGGTGGGGATGCCCTTGGCCTCGAGGGTTTGTTTTAGGGCCAGGGCGTTTATCCCCCGCTCAGGGCCCGGCTCAAGGCCTTGGGCCCGCATGAACCCTTCCGCGAGCTCCAGGGCCTCCGCTTCCGAGGTGGGGATGTCGTAGCAGTAGGTGAGCAACGTGGCCACCGCCGCTGGCCCACACGTGTACCAGTCCGCCTGGCCCACGACCTCTGTATACCGCAGGTCGCGGTAAGGTAATGGCTGGAGCAGGAGCTCGGCCAGGAGCCCTGGCATCATCATCCATGGTGCAACGGAATTGGGCATAACCCAGCCCCTGTCCTCGGTCTTTGATCATCTGGAATCGTTCCCCGGCTGCCCCTCTTTCTTTTCCTGGACCTTCCTGTGAGCCCAGTCACCAAGGGCCAGTGCCCCCCACATACCGAAAAAGCAGAATCCGGCGAATGCCACCGTTCGCCACCACGGCCATCCGGCAGGGGGAGGCTCCCAAGGCTGGGCAACGACTACGGCGACAGTTCCCACGATGGCCGCTATCAGGAAGTGGTGAATGGATCGCCTAATGGGTAACCAGGGCCTGTACCTCTTTCGCCTTGATAGTTTGATATCGAGGTAAGTTCCTACCAGTATTCCCACCACTGACACGACTGCCGAGATGGTCATCCAGGCAGCATCCACTCTTTCTCCTGACACCGCCGGCACAACAAACGCTATCAGAACGAAGCACACAAGCGCACCACTGACGCTGAGGACCACCTGTAATTTTCTTTTTTCATTTCAATCGCAAACTGGAACGACTATCCCCTAACCATATCGCGAAGATGGGGATCACAGTCTGTCAGCCCTTCCTGCTTTTACTACTCGAACCAAGCCACTATACTCCGCATCATACCATATTGTTGACCGCATATCCCTGCGAATATTCCGCCACGGAAAATCTCACGGAGGTCATCTTTGTCTATACCGTAGTCTTCGTCAAACCAGTTTTCGTAGACCGCCATAGCTCTTCCACCCAATATCAGCCCAATGAGAAACCACCCGAACTCCCCTTCGGCTTGAAGCAGCTCCTCGTCGCCCAGCTCTTCACCATTAGGCAGCACCGATTGGACCTCCTCTGCCACGCTCACCTGGGCGAACGCCGCCAAGGCCACCGCCAGCGCCTTCTTCCACGTCGCCATCCTCATCACCCCTGTGCTCTCGGATGGCGACAACAATTATAGGGGACGCTCCCCACAGCTGTCAAGTCCTTGCGGTGTTGAAGGTCACGATAACTGCATAGCCGTTACCCAAGGCGGAGAGGCGCCGATGACTTGAGCCAGCGTGGACGAGGTGGCACGGATCGTCCGACCCACACGCCTGGGAAGGACGCGCGGGCAATGAGATTTGCCCAGAAGAAATGCGGCCCGCCGCCGGGCTAGCGGGAACCAGGACCACCCAACGAAAAGCTCGGGCACCGTACGCGCCCGAGCAGAAGTTCCTGGTGGAGGTGGCGGGAGTTGAACCCGCGTCCGAGTACACCGTGGCTTCGGCTTCTACAAGCTTAGCCCGCGTTTTGTCTCTCGGACCTTGCGCTCCCACGGGCGGGATCGCTCGGTCCAGAAGCCCCATGAGATGTCGCCCAACCGGCCTGAGGCCCGCCAGTTGGACTAGCCCGTCTTGTCCACGCCCCACGGCGGCCCACGGGCAGGGACGCCGGGAACGGCCTACGCTTAGTTCAGGGCGTAGGCGGGAACAGTTGTGTAGTCGGCATTTGTTTTTGCCGTTCCGCCGGTTTAAGGAGGAGACGGACCTCCGCTTGCCACCTCACCTTGGTGTCCCCGTCGAAACCGGTCACCCCCAGGTAACCCCCATTATACTCGCGACGGGGGCGAACGCAATGGGACAGGCGCTCCTTCCCGGATTGGCGGTGGCGTTGGGGGCCGGCGCCGCGCTCGGTGTCGCGATGCCGGCCGGGCCGGGGAGCTTGGCCGCGGCCCTCGCCCTTCTGGTGGGTGCGGCGTGGCGGCGGTCGGTGCCCCTCCTGTGGGGAGCGGCCCTGCTCGCAGGGACGGCCCTGACCGTGCAAGAACCGGTCCCACCGCATCTCCAATGGCAGCTCCCCCTCCTGCGCGCGGTCACCGGCCGCGTGGTCGACATCCCCGAGCCCCACGCCCGCACGACCTCGGTCACCCTCCAACCGGCGGACCTCCCGGTGAGGCTGCTCGCATACGTCCCAGGGGAGGCCAGGATCGCTCCTGGAGACCTCGTCGCCCTGACCGGTCGGTGGGGACCGCCCAGTTCGGACGGGTGGGGCGAGTACCTCGCCCGGCGCGGGATCCACGGCCTGTTCTGGGCCGAGGAGGTCACCGTGGTCGAACCCGGCCGGCCCGGCATCCTCCGCTGGGCGGCGCACGTGCGGGAGCGCCTCCTCGCGCGGCTCTACGAGGCGGTGCCTGCAGACGGGGCGGACCTCCTCGCCGCCGTCCTCCTCGGGGCGCGGGGACGCCTGCTCCAGGAGGAAGAGCAAGCGTTCCGCACCGCCGGGGTGGCCCACGTGCTCGCCCTATCCGGCCTCCACGTGGGGGTGCTCGCCGCCGGCGGGTGGTGGCTGCTCGGGCTCCTACGGGTGCGCCCGGCGTGGCGGTACCTGATCCTGGTCCCGGCGGTGGCGTTCTATGCCGTCCTCGGCGGGCTGCGGGTGTCGCTCCTCCGGGCAGCGATCATGTTCGCCGTGCTCGGCCTGTTCTGGGTCCTGTGGGAGCGAGGGTGGGTGCTCAAGCGGTGGCTGGATCCCCTGCAGGGCGTGGCCCTGGCAGCGATCGTCGTCCTTCTCATCTGGCCAGGGTCGGCCCTGGACGTGGGGTTCCAGCTCTCGTTCGCGGCCACCGGGGCGATCATCCTGGGCCTTCCGGCGTGGCTGCGGTCGAGCCTGCGGGGCCGGATGCCGCGGTGGCTGCGGCGCCCGGCGGACCTTGCGGCGGTGACCGTTTGCGCCCAGATCGGGTCGATGCCCATCGTGGGGACTGCGTTTGGCTACCTTGCCCCGTACGGGCTTCTCGCGAACCTGGCCCTCGTGCCGTGGACGGCGGTCGTCCTATGGGCCGGCCTCCTGACCCTCGTCGTGTCCCCGCTTTCCTTTGCCCCGGCAGTGGGGAGCGCAATCCACACCGTGCTGATCGCCCCCTACCTCAGCGCGGTGCGGTGGCTCTCATTCCTGCCCGGGACGGCCCTTCCCGTAGGGCCGGGGTTCGCCCTATGGTGCGGGTTCGCCGCGCTGGGGGTGCTCCTCCTTCGGGCGGTCCAGGAAGAGACGTTCAGGGGAGGCGTACCGCTTCCCAGAACCGGGCCCGTTCGATGAGCCACGTCCGCCCCGGGTCCCCGTTGGGGCCAAGGGGGTCGGACTTCGGTATGAAGATCAGTTGGTAGTCGTCGAGGCCTGGCCGTCCAAGACGTTCCCAGCGGGCAAGAACATCCAGAAGGCGCGCGTAGAGCCGTTCACCCGCTTTGGCCTCCCCTTCCGGATGCCAACCCACGATCTCGCCCTGGGCTTGGCCGGGGTGTCCGGCCCGATGGGTCACCCGGACCAAGGGGTGCCAATGGCCGTGCTGAAGCGGGATGAGCATGAACCCCTGCGGGGAAAGCTGCTCCAGCCAGTGTGGGGAAAGATCGGAACAGCCCACGGTGGCTTCGATCCGATCGTAAGGGGCCCCTTCCGGAGCACCGTAGAACCCGTCGCCCATCGCCACGTGGACTCCGCCATAGCCTTCCCTGGCCAGAACTTCTTTGGCCTCTTCGGCCACGTCGGGCTGGGATTCCACCGTCCACACTAAGCCTGGGTCTCCCAGCAGTTCGGCAAGGAGGGCGGCGTTGTATCCTGTGCCCGTACCGATTTCGAGAACCCGCATCCCGGGCAGGATATCCAGAAGTTCGGGCATCCGGGCCACCAGCGAAGGTTGAGTAGAAGAACTCGTCGGCCATGCCCCCTGAAGACGAACGATGACTGGGTGATCTGAATACGGTGTAGCTAGATTTGCTCGATCCGGATTATCTGGATCATATGTCACCGCTTCCCACTTACCCTTAGCATACACATAATAGCGCCGGATGAAACGGTGACGCTTCACCTTCAACATCACACGCCTGACACGCTCAGATGAAATATATCCTGTCTCTGTAAGGCTAAGAACCAATCGGTTGAGTTCATCCATAATAGTGTGTTGTTGGCCGCTAACCTCATCCATGCTGGTCAGTGTTGAACAGAACGCAGCATACCCAATGATGCCACACGTTGTTGCCTGAGAACTTCACCCACTGAGGTTCTGGGGCTCCCCGTGTCCACTTGAGATTGAAGGTCCGCGCAACCCTACAAAATCTTCTCCTGCGGCCGACAACCCCAGCAGGAAGATCACGGCGCACAACAACACCCTTGTCCTGTCCCACCTGCCGATTACTATCGCCTTCATCCTCGTCGCCTCCTTATTCCACTTCTGAATGCCATCACCATCATAGGCCCCCCACCGCTGTCAAGTTCTTGGTGCGCCAGGACATCGTTACCAGCCGGAGGCCTGGTGAGGCGGTGGTTGAAGAAAGCCCTCTGCCCCTCCTAAGAAGGTCTCCCAAACAGGGAGAGGGGGGACACCAGGCATGGAATTTTCCTACACACAAGCGTACACCACGAACCGGAAAGATGGAAGAAACTTGTGGAGACCATCTCGCCACAGGGAGCATCTCGGAGACCGCCCGCCAGTGGTACACCTCTCGCTAGGTGGTCCGTAAGTGAGCGCTGGCAATGACGGCGTCCAGCATCGCCGCGGTGAGGCGGCCGGGCTGGGTGTTCTGGCGAGATGGATGGTACGAGGCGACGAGCACGGGGAGGCCCTCCCCAAGCTCATAGATGGCCCCATGGGCGAACCGGGGGCGCGGTCGAGGAACCACCACGTCCATCAACTCCAAGGCCCGCAGATACCCATCGAACGCGACCCGGCCTAACGCCAGCACCGCCCGCACGTCCCCGAGGATCCCGAGCTCCTCCACGAGGAACGGGAGGCAGCTTGCGATCTCCTCCCGGAGGGGGCGGTTCCCCGGTGGGGCGCAGCGGACCACCGCGGTGAGGTAGGCCCCAGACAGGACAAGCCCGTCATCGCCGCGTTCCGAACGGGGCCGGCTGGCAAGCCCGGCCCGATGGAGGGCGCTCATCAGGAAATCCCCAGCCCCGCGGGGGCCGTCCCCGGTGAACATGCGGCCGGTGCGGTTGGCGCCGTGGGCGGCCGGGGCCAGGCCGAGGATGAGGAGCTTGGCCGCGGGATCGCCGAAACCCGGGACCGGACGTCCCCAATAGGTCTCGCTCCGGAACATGGGACGCTTGGCACGGGCCACCGCCTCGCGGTAGGCCACGAGGCGGGGGCACGACCGACAGTTCACCACCCGCCGGACCAACCCCGCCAGCGCGCGATCCCGGTCCGTCAGTCCGCGTTCCGCCACACCCGGGCCGTCCCGTCCTTGGCCGTGGTCACCAGCCGCTTTCCATCAGGGAAGAACGCGATCCCCCAAATCTGATCCGTATGCCCCTGGAACTCGGTGATGAGGGATCCAGTAGCCACATCCCAAAGTTGAACCTTCCTCGCGAACCCACCGGAGGCGATCGTCTTCCCGTCCGGGGAGAAGGCGATGGCGTAAATGGAGCTGTGCTCGCCCGGCCCGAAGGCCCGCACCTCCTCCCAACCCTCCCTCCGGTACAGCTTGACCTGCCCCTCGTAGTTCCCCCAGGCAAGAAGGGACGCGTCCGGGGAGAAGGCCAGGGAGTAGATCCCGTCAGCCCCGGCGCGGATGCGCTCCAAGAGCCGCCCGCTCGCCACATCCCAGATCAGGACGTAGCCATCACAGGAACTCGACGCGAGGAGCTTCCCATCCCAGGAAAACGCGACGCACCGTACCCAGGCCTGGTGCCCCTCCAGGGAGCCGACCTCCATGCCCGTGTTCATGTCCCACAACCGGATGCTGGAATCGTGGGAGCCCGAGGCGAGGAGCACCCCGTCCGGGGAGAACGCTACCGTCCACAGCCCGAACCGCTGCGTGCGCAACCGGTGGATCACCTCGCCGGTTCGGAGGTCCCACACCGTCACCGCCCCGTCCCCGTCGCCGGCGGCGAGGCGTCGCCCATCCGGAGAGACGGCAAGGGACCACACCTCGGCCGTCGGTCCCCGCAACGTCTGACGTGGGGCGATGGGGTTATCCAGGCCCCACACCTCCACCTGCCGCCCCCGGGCCATCGCCCACGCGTCGGCGGCCACGACCGCCAAGGCATGGTAGTGGTACCCTCCCTCGATGACCGCTTCTACGACCCCTTGCCCCGCCCCGGTCCACGCCAGCGCTCCTAGCCCCACCAACCCAACAACGCCGAGCCCTACACGCACCGGCCATCCCCCCTTCCGTCGCCCGCCATGCTACCCCTACCCCCGCTCCTCCGCTACCATCCCCGTGGTGAGCCATGGACCGAAAGCTGGCGTGGATTGGGCTGAACCTTCTCCCCTCGCTCACCCCACGCCGCCGGGCGCGGCTGCTCGACCACTGCGGCGGGCCGGTCGAGGCGTGGCAGGCCCTGGGCACCGGGCTCCCCGGGGAACTCCTCGGTGAGGCGGGAGAGAAGGCCATGGCCGAGCGGAAGAGCGCCGACCCGGAACAGGAGCTGCACCTTGCCGAGCGGGCCGGAGCGCGGGTGCTCACCGTGGACGACCTCGACTACCCGTCCCCGCTGCGGGACATCCCGGATCCCCCGCCGGTGCTGTACGTGCTCGGCCAGTGGCGGCCCGACGACGCGTGTGCGGTGGCCATCGTCGGCACCCGCCGCTGCACGAGCTACGGGCGGCTGGTGGCGAGGAAGCTCGCCGCGGAGCTGGCTGGCCGTGGGGTGACGGTGGTGTCCGGGCTCGCCCCGGGGATCGACCTCGCCGCCCACCACGGGGCGCTCACCGCGGGCCGCACCATCGCCGTGCTCGGGTCCGGGCTCGGCCGGCCCTATCCAGCCGGGGCGGAGGGGCTGATGGCGGACATCGCCGACCACGGGGCGGTGATGTCCGAGTTCCCGTGGGCGATGCCCGGGGCCCAGTGGACGTTTCCCCGCCGCAACCGGATCATCGCCGGCCTCTCGCTGGCCGTGGTGGTGGTCGAGGCCCCGGAGAGGTCCGGGGCGCTCCTCACCGCCGACTTCGCCCTGGAGCAGGGCAAGGACGTGTTCGCCGTGCCTGGGCCGATCACATCGGAGGCCTCCCGGGGCACGAACCGGCTCATCCAGGACGGGGCCAAGCTCGTGGCCTCGGCCGACGACGTGCTACAGGAGATCGCGGCCCCTCACCTCCCGGTCCGGCCACGCACCCCACCGGTGTTGGACCTCGATCCGGATGCCCAGCGCGTGTACGAGCTCCTCTCCCGGGAGCCCCTCGGGGCGTCCGACCTGGTGGAGCGGACTGGACTTCCCCACATCCGGGTGGCTCAGGTGTTGGTGGAGCTGGAGCTGGCCGGCCTGATCCAGGAGGTGGCCGGCCGCCGGTACATCCGCGCCACATAGCCCGGGGAGTGTAGCGCCTGTTACAGATCAGGATAGCATTTCATGCTATAATCCCCGTGCCTTAAGCTCATGCCCAGTGACGTCTCGCCTGGAGTTGGTTCTCATCGAACACCGAAAAGGGGGCGATGATGAGAGTGAAGATCTGTGTGGCACTGGCTGTACTCGCGCTCGCGGGGGTGACGTGGGCGGCGCCGGTGGGGATCGTGTTCATCCTGGACGCCTCGAACTCCATGAACCAGGTCCTGACCGGCACGACCACGAAGTTCGCGTGGGCGAAAGAGGCGCTCGTACGGGTGGTGGCCGAACTCTCCGAGGAGACGCCGTTCGCCGTGGTGGCGTTCGGCCACCGGGTGCCGAAGGATCGCGTGGCCGCAAGCTGCGCCGATCTCGAGCTCCTTGTCCCGTTCGGAACGCATAGGATGGCGGAGCGGCCGGGCATCCAGGGGAAGATCGCCCGGCTCACGGCGATGGGCAAGACCCCGCTCGCCGACGCGCTCAGGTTCGCGGCCGGGGCGGTGTCCACGTCGGCCCGGATCGTCCTCCTCACCGACGGGGTCGAGACCTGCAACGGTGACCCGATGTCGGCGGCGCGGGAGCTTTGCGGGGCCGGCTACGTCCTGGACGTGGTGGGCGTGGCGGTGACGCCGGAGATGGGGGGCCTGCTCGCCGCGCTCGCTCAGGCCTGTGGCGGACGGTTCGTGGTGGCCCGCGATCCCGCGGAGCTCCCGGCCTTGTTCCGGGAGATCGCGGTGGTCACGCCCCCGCCCCCACAGATCCCGGAGTGCTTCGGGAAGTACCGCGTGGATCCGGCCATCGTGGCCTTGCTCGTGGATCACCTTTCGTACGCCGTTTGCAGTGATCCGGTGTGGGACGTGATCCTCCGCTTCCTCGAGGTGAACCCTCCGGACAGGGTGATCGTGGGAACGGATGGGGACGACGTCCTGTTCGGCACCGCGGGGAACGACCTCATCCTCGGCCTCGCCGGGAACGATCAGATCTACGGCCTTGCCGGAAGCGACCTCCTCATCGCCGGCCCGGGCGACGACATCGTCCAAGGCGGGGAGGGGGACGACCTCATCCTGGGCGGACCGGGGGCGGACCTCCTCCTCGCCGGCCCGGGCGACGACATCGTGTACGGCGAGGACGGCGACGACCGGATCGAGGGCGAGGCCGGAAGCGACAGGCTGTACGGCGGTCCGTGCAACGACGTCATCCTCGGCGGGCTCGGGTGCAACGTGATCGACGGCGGTCCGGGCAAGAACTTCGTCTACGATGAGGGAAGCTGCGCCCCGTGCCCAGCGCCGATCCAGCCCCAAGCCTGCCCGCCAGCACCGCCCACCCCACCGGTCTGCACCGCCCCCAGGGCCGTGAAGGCGGTGGACGAGGGCGGAAGCATCGTGCTGCGGGCCGAGATCCACGATCCGGACGGCGACCCGGTGACGGTCACCTGGTCGGCCCCGACGGGGTTCTTCTCCGATCCCCACGCCGTGGAGACCACCTACTACGCCCCGTGGGTCACCGCCTGCGAGGGCGAGGACGTGGTGATCACGGTGGTGGCGGAGGACGCGTGCGGGGCCAAGGCCACGGACCGCCTGATCCTGCGTGTGCGCAACGTGAACCATCCCCCGGCGGCCGATGCCGGGCCCGACCTCGTGGTGGACGAGGGGGGCCGGATCCAGATCCTTGCCTCGGCCTGCGATCCGGACGGGGACGCCCTGACCTACTTGTGGACCGTTTCCTGCGGCCGGGGGTCGTTCGATAACCCGCGGGCGCTCCAGCCGACCTACATCGCCCCGTTCACCAGCCGGTGCGAGGGGGAGACCGTCGAGCTCACCCTCACCGTGCGCGACGCGTGTGGGGCGGAGGCCAAGGACACGGTGCGCGTGCACGTGCGCAACGTGAACCGCGCCCCGTGGGCCGACGCTGGCCCGGACCTCCAGGTGCCCGAGGGTGGCCAGATCATGATCCTCGGGAAGGCCGGGGATCCGGACGGGGAGGCGCTTGCGATCTCATGGTGGGCGAGCGCGGGCACGCTCTTGGGCGCCGAGACCCTGTGCCCGGTGTTCGTGGCCCCGGAGGTGGAGGGCTGTGAGGCGATGGACGTGACGGTGATCCTGCACGTCATGGACCCGTGCGGGGCGAGCGCCCAGGACAGCCTGACCATCCGGGTGTTCAACGTGAACCGGCCGCCCACGGTCAAGGCCGATCCGTAGTACAAGCGCACCTTTGCCGAGCGAAGGGGCCGCTTTCCGCGGCCCCGTTCTTTTTCTCCCCGCCGTCCAGGATCCGGTCGTGCTCGCCCTTTGGCTCGCACTACATCTGCGCGGCTTCACACAGGACCCGCTCCGGCGGGCAGAAAAGGCGGGGAAGTTCGGCGGCCACCCGTTCCCCGATCGGGTTCTCCCTCTGGGCGAGGAAGTGCCCGAGCTGGGCGTGGAGGCACTTCACCCGCCGTGGGTTCCGCAGGCCGGCGATTCCCGTCTCCACCGCATCCCACGCGTTCCGGGTGATCAGGAACTCGCGGTCCTCGGGCGCAAGCAGGGCCAGGCGTTCGGCCCGGTACGTCTCGTGGGCGCGGGCGTAGGCCACGGCGAGGTCCGGATCCCGGGCGAGCAGCGCCTCGTAGCGCTTGACCCCGCCCGCGGCCTCCAGGCGTGAAACGGCGGCCACGAGGAACGGACACGTCAGCCAAAACAGCGTGGGGAACACTACGAATCCGTCATCGAACAGGTGCAAAGGGTGGCTCATCACCACCTGGGGGTAGCCGTACGGGCAGCGCCTGGCCACGGCCAGCACCCCTTCCGGGGGCCGGCCGAGCTGCCACGCGATCACGCGGAAGTCGGCCGTGGTGGGACGGTCGGTCACGCTTCTCCACGGTACGCCGCCGCCAGCCCATGGGCCAGGGCCCACTCCCGGAGAGAGATCGCCTCCACCGCGGGCACGCCCAAGGGGCGGAAGGCCTCCAGGATTGTGCGGATCCCGTCTTCCACCGTCACCTCCCGCCCGGTGAGGGTGGAGAGGTGGCCCACCGGGGCGGGGTGGGAGGGCACACCGGTTGGGGCGTATCCCGGGCGCAGGGCGAGGAGCAAGCTGTCCATGGAGAGCGCGTCCGGCCAAAGGAGGAGGGTCCCGTGGTGGAGGAGGGCCCGGCGGCGGAGCTGGGCCGAGCCGGACACCTTGGGCTCGCCCACGAACACCGCGCCCTCGCGGGCCTCGGCCGGGAGCCCAAACCTGTCGCGGATGGCACCGGCGAGGAGCCCGCTCAGACGATTTTGCGAGCCGCGCACCGAGGCCCACGGCCCGCTTAAGGGGAGGTAGAGCGAGAAGTTCAGGTTCCCCGGGTGGTGGTACACCGCCCCGCCTCCAGAAGGGCGCTTAAGGACCGGGACGCGGTACCGTTCGCATAGAGCCAGGTCCGCCTCGTCCTCGGCCCTCTGCCCGCGGCCGACGACTACGCACCGCCCGTTCCGCCAGATGCGTAGGGTGGGGGGCATGCGGCCCTCGGCCACCTGGGCGAGGATCGCTTCCTCCAGGCCCAGGTTCACCGTCGGGTCGCGGAACGCGAGGTCGAGGAGGACCCTCATCTTCTCACCCCAAGCTCCCGGTAGGCCTCGGCCGCCCGGAACGAGGTCCGCGCCATCGGGCCAGACACCACCCCCGGGAAACCCATCGCCCGTGCCCGCACCTCCCACCGGCGGAACTCCTCAGGCGGCACATACCGGGCCACCGGGAGCTGCCTCGGGGTCGGCCGCAGATACTGGCCGAGGACGATGATGTCCACCCCGGCCGCCCCCAGATCGGCCAACGCCTCGCCCAGCTCGTCCTCCGTCTCCCCGAGACCGAGGAGGAGCGAGGACTTGGTACGCAACTGCGGGTCGAGCTCCTTGAGCGTCCGCAGCACGGAAAGGGAAAGGTCGTACCCGGCCCGGCGGTCGCGCACGGGCGGGGAGAGCCGGCGCACCGTCTCCAGGTTATGGCCCACCACCGCTGGCCCGGCGGCGACCACCGTGCGGAGCGCCTCCCGATCGCCCCCGAAGTCCGGGAGGAGCGCCTCGACCAGGGCGTCCGGGACCGCTTCGCGGACGGCGCGGATCGCCGCGGCGTAGTGGGCGGCCCCCCCATCGGGGAGGTCGTCCCGGTCCACCGACGTCAGCACCACGTACCGAAGCCCAAGCTCTTGCACCGCCCGGGCGAGGCGACCGGGCTCCTCCGGGTCGGGCGCCTCCGGCCGGCCGTGGGCCACCGCGCAGAACCGGCAGGCGCGGGTGCACACGTCGCCCCCGATCATGAACGTGACCGTGCCCTGCCCCCAGCAGATGGGGAGGTTTGGGCAATGTGCGGACCGGCACACCGTGTGCAACCCCCTCTCCCGAAGAAGCCCGTCCATGCGACGCACCGTGGGCCCGGCCGCAGCAGGGACCGCTACCCGCAGCCAGTCCGGTTTCACCCCGTCCACCGGGCGACCACCTCCCCGTCCACGGGCAGGAGGTTGGCATCGAACACGTCGGCGAACGCAGCCAGGGCGGCATCCCGCGCCGCGGCCACGGCCACCGGCCACCCGGCCAGGGTGGACAGGGATACCGCCCTCGCTCCGGCGATGCCACACGGGACGATGAGCGGGAACAAGTCAGGATGAAGGTCCACGTTCAGGGCCAGTCCATGTAGGGTCACCCAGCCCCACACGTGGACCCCCACCGAACCGAGCTTCCCGGTTCCATGCCAGACTCCAGGGAACCCTGGCCGACGGTCGGCGGCCACCCCGAACCGCCGCGCGGCCCGGATCATGACCTCCTCCAGGTTCCATACGTACCGGTGCAGGTCCAGCCCGGCCTCCCGAAGGTGGAGGATGGGGTAGAGCACGAGCTGGCCCGGGCCATGGTAGGTCACATCGCCCCCCCGTTCCACGGGGTAGACCTCCACCCCGTGCCGGGCAAGCTCCTCCGGGGGGGCGAGGATATGGCCCTCGTCCCCTTGACGGCCGATGGTGATGACCGGCGTATGCTCGAGGGAGAGCACCACGTCCGGGATCCACCCCTCCCGGCGGAGGGCGTGGAGCCGTCGCTGGAGCGCAAGGGCCGGACCGTACGCGATGCGGCCGAGGTCGGCGTGGAGGACCGTCCTCACCCTGGCTTCACCCGACCGATGATCTCCCCGGGACGGGTTGTCCCGCCCTCGCTCACACGGGCTTCGGCGAGGATCCCGGTCGACGGGGCCTCGATGACGAACACCGCCTTGTCCGCCTCGACCTCGGCCACCGCCTCCCCAGCTTCCACTTCCTCGCCCGCTGCCTTGAGCCAGCGTACGAGCTTAACCTCCTCGACCTCCCCAAGTTCGGGCACGACGATGTCCACCACTCCTCCTTCTGGCTCATTCTAAGCGCAGCCCACCAAGGACAAAAGGCCCGGACGCGCTGCGCCGTGAGCCCGATCGCGGCCACCTGGTAGAATAGGGCATGGAACGATCCCAGGGTTTCTGCTCGGCCCGCGGCGGCCCGGGAGGGGCGGCGGCAGATGCCGCAGTCCTGCGGGAGTGGGTGCGGACCAAGGGCCAGGTGGTGAGCCCGGATTTCCTGAGGGTGGACGGGTTCCTCAACCACCGCATCGAGCCGGCGTTCATCGCGGAGGCCGGGCGCCTCTTGGCTGACGCGTTCGCGCCGGCCCGAGCCACGTGCGTCCTCACCGCTGAGGCCGCGGGAAACGTGATCGCCTACGAGGTGGCCCGCCGGCTCAATGTGGCTGCCCTGTACGCCAAGAAAGGCCGCGCGGCCACGATGGCCCAGGCGTTGAAGCGGAGGGTGCCCTCGCCCACCAAGGGTGGCGAGGTCGAGCTGTCCCTGTCCCGAGAGTACGTGGGCCCCCGAGAGCGGGTCCTCATCGTCGATGATTTCCTGTATCGGGGCACGACGAGCGCGGCGCTTGCGGACATGGCGCGTGAGGCCGGGGCTGAGCTGGTGGGGTTCGGGTTCGTGATCGAGAAGTGCTTCGCCGGGGGCCGAGAGCTCCTGGCGCCCTACGGCGTCCCCATCGTCACGTTGGTGCCGATCCTGCGGATGGACATGAACGAGATCGTGTTCGCACCCCCCAGGGGGCTGACGAGCTCCGCATGAGCGTGGTCGTGCTCGACTTCGGCTCCCAGTACACCCTGCTCATCGCCAGGCGCCTGCGAGAACTGGGGGCGTTCTCGGTGGTGCTCCCCGGAGATTCCCCGTGGGTCGAGGTGGAACGCCACCGGCCGCAGGCACTGATCCTCTCCGGCGGCCCGGCGTCGGTGTTCGATCCCGACGCCCCCGGGCCCGATCCAGCTCTGCTCGACGCGGGGCTACCGATCCTCGGCATTTGCTACGGGATGCAGTACCTCGCCCACCACTGCGGCGGCGAGGTGAAGTCCGGAGGGCGACGGGAGTATGGCCGGGCCCACCTTGTGCGCTACGAGGGACCCTTGTTCGCCGGGATCTCCGGCCCCCTCCAGGTCTGGATGAGCCATACCGATGCGGTGACCCACCCCCCGCCGGGATGGGAAGTCATCGCCGAGACCGAGGACAACCCGGTGGCTGCCATCGCTGCCCCGGATGGCCGTACGTTCGGCGTCCAGTTCCACCCCGAGGTCGTCCACACCGATCACGGCACCCGAATCCTCGCGAACTTCCTGGGCGTAGCCGGCGTGTCCCGGGATTGGTCCCCGTCAGAAGTCCTCGATCGGATTGTGTCCGAGATGCGCTCCCAACCCGGTCGTGGCCGCGCTCTGGTCGGCGTATCCGGTGGGGTGGATTCCTCGGCCCTGGCCCTGCTCCTCGCCCGGGCCGGCATCGACCACGTGGCCGTGTTCGTGGACCACGGGCTTCTGCGCCT
>JANLFW010000021.1:0-2241 GCA_024653305.1 Candidatus Acetothermia bacterium
TGTCGCGGTCCGGGTACCGCTACCAGTGGATCGCGCGGGAGGGAGGAGGATGAAGAGCTGAAGGTCCGCCTGCGGGCGATCGCCGGGGATGAGGTGATGGCCACGGCGCTGCTGGACCGTCTTCTGCACCGGTGCCATGTGCTCTCGATCAAGGGGCGCTCGTACCGGCTGCGGGACCTCGAGGGGAGGCTGAAGTGAAGAGGTGGTCGAAGGGGCAGCGTGTCGTTTCGGATCGGGGCCGCGGTTCTCGGCTTACCGGAGCGGGAACCGAGGGCGGCTGGGTGGCACTTGGGTGCTACCTCGAGGGGGAGGGTCGTAAAAGTGTACGTCCCCTAAGGTCGTAAAGGTTGCCGTCACTTGACACCAAGGTAACTTTCGTAACTTTGAGAGGACTTGACAGGGGGGGAGAAAAGATTACAATAGAACCTGTTGCAGGTAGGGCATCCCGCATCCCGAGAAGAGTGCGGGAGCTTGATCAAGGGGGGCACTAAGGGGGTGAGGGCAGAGGCATAGAGGGATGATGTGACAGCGATGGGGATGCCATAAGCACCCCGTTAGACAAGAAAGGGGGTGGCATAAGTGGCATGAAGATGAAAAGGGCTCTTGCATTAGGGCTGGTTGTGTTATTGGGAGTGGTGCTGTGCGGCGTTGGGGCCGCTGCCGCGACGAGGTTCGCAGTCACTGTGCTCGCCGATCCGATAGAGGGTGGGACCGTCCTCGGTGGGGGGATGTACGACGAAGGCACCGCGGTCAAGGTGGTGGCCGAAGCCAACGTTGGGTACCAGTTCGTGAACTGGACCGAAGAAGGCGTAGAGGTCAGCATCAGCCAGACCTACGAGTTCACGGCGCAAGGGGGCCGCACCCTGGTGGCTCACTTCACGCCGATCCAGTACTCCCTTGGCTTAAGCGGCACGTGGACGACCTATCTCCACGTCCTCCCCGGCCTCGCGCTCGACTACACCAGGTTCCAAGTGAGGTATGGGTTCGGATACGGATCTCACACCTGGAACACAAGGGCGATCCTTCTCTTCAAGGACTCGGAGTTCACCGAGATGCAGGTGCACGGCATTGGAGAGATCGGCCTCGCCCGGATCGGCGGGGGGATGTACTTCGACCTGCGCGTCCCGGAGTACCGCTCGGCGTACTTCTCCATCACCGCCCGGCTGGCCGACCTCACGGCCATCTTGCGGGTTCAGCATTCGGCCAAGTGGGGAGGCCTCCCTGGCCCGTACATGCTGTACACGACGACGATCCGCGCCGCTCCGCTTACGCTGGCCATCAGGTTCGACGATGAATGCACCGGAATCGCGTTCAAGGACGTAACGGTAAGCCTCAAGGGGATAGGCCTGTGCTGCGGCATCTGCTACGACGCGACGCTCAAGTTCACCAAGGCTGTGGGGTTTGAGTACATCGAGTTCACGACCAAGGACATCCCCTTCTGCTGTGGCATCTCCTTCGACGCCGCGGTGAAGTTCACCGTGGACGAAAAGGCGGTGACCATCACGCCGAAGTGGAAGGACCTCGGCGAGGCATGCATCAAGGTGTACGGCGACGTCCGGTGGGTGGACAAGGAGATCCAGGGCATCGATATCTACGGGTTCAGGATCCGGTGCTGCCTGGGCGAGCCGTGTCCGCGCTGTCCAGGAGGCAAGGTCCGGTCCCCCTACGCGGAGTTCGTGACCGCGCTCAACCCGAAGAAGCTCGCCTGGGCCAAGTTCCAGGGGGACGAGTTCGAGTACATGAAGCTCGGGTTCTGCGGTCCCGGCTGCTGTGGGGCTGCGTACTCCCTGGAGCTAACCGCCTACTTCCAGCCCGCGGGGACCTTGTTTGGGATCTCGCGGCTGCTCGTGAGCGCGTCGGTTCCGGTCATGGATAACCTGGCGTTCGAGGTAACTTCTGGAACCAACGTCGGGAGTGGTGCGACCACGCTCGACGTGGGCTGGGACCTGAAGTTCTGAGGCGAGAAACAAAGGAGGGATAGATGCGGAAGGTACTACTAAGCGTTCTTCTGGTGCTGATGTTGGGTGGGGTCGGCGCGTTTGGCCAAGCCACCCTCGACACGATCGAGGCCAAGCTCGATGCGATGGAGCCCAAGCTCGACGCCTGGTTCATCGAGGCCAGGGGCCGGTTCGATGCCCTGGATGCCGCCGTGGCCGCTGCTGAGGTCAAGCTCGACGCCATCCCTGGCCGGTTCGATGCCCTGGATGCCGCCGTGGCCGCTGCTGAGGTCAAGCTCGACGC
>JANLFW010000021.1:2340-13437 GCA_024653305.1 Candidatus Acetothermia bacterium
AGGTCAAGCTCGACGCCATCCCTGGCCGGTTCGATGCCCTGGATGCCGCCGTGGCGGCCGTAGAAGGCAAGGCTGACTCCATCGAGGGTAAGCTCGACACCCTGGAGGGCAAGGCTGACTCCATCGAGGGTAAGCTCGACACCGTCGAAGGGAAGCTGGACGCCCTTGAAGTCAAGGCTGACGCTATCGAGGTCAAGCTTGACGCCGTGGAGGTCAAGCTCGATGCAGTCGAAGTCAAGCTCGATGCTGTTGAGGTCAAGCTTGACGCGATCGAGGTGAAGCTCGATGCAGTCGAGGTCAAGCTCGACGCCCTTGAAGTCAAGGCTGACGCGATCGAGGGCAAGCTTGACACGGTCGAGGTGAAGCTGGACATCGGGTTCGCCGGCTACACGCTCGGGGACGTCATCAACGCCCTAGACTGGCTCATCCAGTGGGCGAAGTGCGCGAACCCCGAGTGCGCGCCGCGCGAGTGCCCGGCTCTGCTGAAGCAAATCCCATAGTCGGATTGGGTATCAAGAGAGAAGGGGGCGCCGCGGTGCCCCCTTTCTTTCCCCGTGGCCTTCACGGGGGGCCATCTCAGGAACTACTCTGAGAACGAGGTGGTGACATGTTCAAGCGGAATCGGCTAGTTGTGCTTGGAGCGGTGCTGTTCGCCTTCGTCTGCTCGCTGTCTCTTCTGGCGACCGAAGCAGATCCGTATTCGCTCGTCGGCCATCTCATCCTGCCCGAGGGGCGAACCGGCGACGTGCGGAAAGAGGTGCACAATGCCCTCGAACAGCTCGGTGAGGCTGCGCTCCCTGCGCTCATCGAGGCCACCTACTATGGTCAGATCCTCACTTGCACTCTCCCCGCCACCCTTGAGCCCGGGGAGGCTCTCACGCTCTCCTACCAGGCCAGGGCGACAAGCACCCCCATCCAGGCGGGGATCCCCACCCAGGTGGTGGCCGCCACAAGCGACGGCACGAGGCTGCATGTATCCAAGGAGATGGTTGAGCTAGGCCGGGCAGGGCGGTCGGTCGCCCCGCCGGTTCAACCAGGCGATGTCGTCGTGTTCAAGGTAACCGTGGAGAACACGAGCCCAGACTCGCTAACCGTGGTCATCGTCGCGGACGTGCTGTTCGAATGGCTCGAGTACATCCCCGCAACGGCTACCGCCGCCTGGCCGCGGGGAAGCTCTACCCCGGCTCCGAAGATCGAGGACGCGACTTGGGTGCGGTGGGACGCGGTGAACGTGCTCGGGAACCTGGCTTCTGCGAACCCCCAGATGGCGCGGCCTGCCATCCCCGCCCTTGCTGCCAGGGCCCTCACCGACATCAACCCCCATCCCAGGTGGCGAAGCCTGTGGGCGCTCGGCACCTTCCGCTCTCAGATCGTGGCCGAAGAGGTCGTGCCACAGCTCCGGATCGGCCTCACGAGCGCCGACCCGAGGATCGTCTGGAACGCCGCGGTGGCCCTGGCGTTCTTCGGTCAGGTAGAGGCCGCTCCTTATCTGAACCTAGGCCTGGACGCCGCCGATGTCATGCAGCGTTGGGAGGCCGTGTACTGTCTGGGGATGGTGTACGACGAGGAGTCGGTATCGCTTCTCATCCCCATGCTCACCGACGTTCAGGGCCGCGAGACGCGCATCCGCCAGGAGGTTGCCCTGACGTTGGGCAAGATCCGCGACCCCCGGGCAATCCCTGCATTGGTGGCGGCCCTAGAAGATCCGGAGAGCGCGGTGCGGTGGCGGGCGGCCATGTCGCTCGTGAGGTTCGGTGATCCGAGCGTGATCCCAGCTATCGAGGCGGCGCTCGCTACCGAACAGGACCCGTTCGCCATCGAACAGATGCAAAAGGCCATCGCCGACCTGCTGAAGGTGCGGGGGAAGTGAGGAGCAACGAGACCACCTCACCTCTCCATCGCCAGGGTTTCAAGAGAAGGCCGGCCGGGATCCCTGGCCGGCCTTCCATCTCCCTCGGGAAACGGCCGCTTGCCCTACACCTTGCGCGGCGGCGTGGGTGCCGCGGGCTGCACCACGACGCGCAAGGCTCCGATGACGTTCTTGACCTGAAGGACACCGCCAATGAGTAACTTGGCGGCCATCACCACCGGGGCCCCGTCCGTCACCACTTCCACGAGGCCCCACAGCGTGACGTCCTCCCCGACGAGCTTCGCCAGGCTGTACGAGTTGGACTCATAGGCCGCCAGGCTGATGTCCCCCTGATACGCAACCGAACCGTCGCTCTTGTACACGACCAGCCGCCCGGACACCGCCTGGTCCCACGGGTTCATCACCGCTAGAGCCATGAACGAGTCCGGCACCTGGGAGTAGTAACCAGCAACTTGAAAGGCCGTTCCGGCCTCCCTTGCCGGGACCACAGTGCTCACGATGTCCACGCTGTGGAGCCGGCCCTTGGCAGAGTACTCGAGCCCAAGGACAAGGGGTTCCTGGCTATCCACCACGAGCACGCCCCAGTTGGTCTCCTTTTCTGGCACCTGGTTGCCGATCAGGTGGAACGCGGCATTGTGTGGCCTGAGAACGCCGGTTGCTTCCCACAGCGGCTTCCCCCACGGATCATAGGCCCGGATGGTGTAGCTGGAATCCTTGCCCGTGGTGTTACACAGGCTGATCTCCAGGTCCTGGCCTCCCGCGCGGCTGTAGTGGACGGCGTAGAAGTGCTGGCCCCAGGCAAGCGCGCCGACAAAAACCAGACCCACAATCAAGATCACGATCTTTCGCATCGTCCCCTCCTTGTATTCCCTTCGAACGATTATAGTCTCTCGCCCCCCTGGTGCTACCAGATCAAACGCAGTCGGGGCTCCCCCATCTAGAAGTAGTACTGGGTGATGTTGTCCACCCGGAGGCCGCGGCCGTAGTACTCCACCGCCACCGCCACCACCACCGCCTTCCCCACCATCCGGATGTCCACAAGCCCCCACAGGTAGGGCCCATGGCCGAGGATCTTCTCCAGGCTGTAGTACTCGGACTCGTGCGGGTTGAGGAAGAGCTCGGCCTCGTACACCACCGTCCTATCCTGGCGGTACACGGTGATGGCACAGGCGACGGCCTCGTCCCACGGGTTCATCACCACAAGCCCGGTGGAGGCATCCCCGACCTGGCTGTAGTAGGCGCCGAGCCAGTACGGCTCATCCGCAGTGAGCTCGGGCACCTCCTGGCTCACGTGGTCCACGGAGGCGAGCTCCCCGTCCACCAGGTACTCTAGAGCAATCACCAAGCGCTCCCCGCTTTCCACCGTGACCACGCCCCAGTGCTCCGCCGCCTCGGGGATGTACCGGCTGAGCTGGACGAATCCGCCGGTGTAGCCGGCCAGGGTGTCCGACGCCGTCCACAGCGGTTTCCCATAGGCATCGTAGGCCCGAAGCATGATCTGGGCCGGATCGGGCATGGTGTTGAGGAGGTTGATCTCCAGGTCCTGGCCGCCGGAGCGGTCGTAGTAGAACGCGTAGAAGTGCTGCCCGCCCGCGGCGAGCCCCATCACCAGGAGCGCAAGCGCAAACGCGTACAAACGCGGCATGTTTCCCTCCTTAGCCAAACGCCGTGGTCAGTATACCCGGTCAGGCCTGGGGCGAGTCAAAGAGCAAGCGCAGTACGGGCTCCCGCACGGCGCGGGCCTCGTCAAGTCGGCGCACCGGGGCGTTGTGGGGAGCCCTCTGGAGGAGCTCCGGGCGCTCCCGGGCCTCCCCGGCAATCCCAACCAGCGCCTCGCAGAACGCATCCAGCACCTCTTTAGGCTCGGTCTCGGTGGGTTCGATCATCAGCGCTTCCTTGACGATCAAGGGGAAATAGATCGTGGGCGGGTGGAACCCGTGGTCGATGAGGCGCTTGGCGATGTCCAGCGTCCGTACCGGTAGTCCCTCCCCGGAGAGCACGAACTCGTGCTTGCACAGGCGATCGTAGGGGACCTTGTACGTCCCCCGGAGCCGGGCCCGGAGGTAATTGGCGGCGAGCACCGCCCCGGCCGAGACCTCCCGGAACCCCTCGTCCCCCAAGGTCAGGATGTAAGCGAGGGCCTTCACCATGACCAGGAAGTTCCCGAAATAGGGGTGGACCCGGCCGATGGACTTGGGCTTATCCCAGCGGAGCCGGAACCGGTCCCCTTCCCGCACGATCTCCGGCACGGGGAGGTAGGGGACGAGGGCCTCGGACACGGCGACGGGGCCCGCCCCCGGTCCGCCGCCCCCGTGGGGGGTGGAGAACGTCTTGTGCAGGTTGAAGTGGAAGATGTCGGCCCCCATGTCCCCCGGACGGGCCCGGCCGATGTACGCGTTCAGGTTGGCCCCGTCGAAGTAGCAGAGCCCCCCGGCCTCGTGCGCGAGCCGGGTGATCTCGAGGATGTCCTCCTCGAAGATCCCCAGGGTATTGGGCACGGTGAGCATGATCCCGGCCACGTCCTCGCCCAGCGCCGTCCTGAGGGCGGCCATGTCCACCATCCCCCGCCCGTCGGACGGCACCGCCACCACCTGGAACCCCACCATCGCCGCCGACGCCGGGTTCGTCCCATGGGCGGAATCGGGGAGGAGGATCTTCGTCCTCCTTCCAAGTTCCCCCCGGTCCTCGAGATACCGCTTGATGAGGAGCATTCCCGTGAGCTCCCCGTGGGCCCCGGCCGCGGGCTGGAGGGTGATCCCCGGCATCCCGGCGATCCCCTTGAGGTGCTCCCCAAGCTCCCACAGGAGGGCGAGCGCCCCCTGGACCTCCTCCTCGGGGAGAAGCGGATGCAGCCCGGCGAACGCCGGCAGGCGGGCCAGGTCCTCGTGGAGTTTCGGGTTGTGCTTCATCGTGCAGCTCCCGAGGGGGTAAAAGCCCGTGTCCACCCCGTAGTTCAGGCGGGAAAGATGGGTGTAGTGGCGGACGAGCTCGGGCTGGGATACCTCGGGGAGCCGCGGCCGCTCCCGCCGGCGCAGCCCAGCCGGGATGTAGGCGAGGATCTCCCGTTCCGGGCGGGTCAAGGACGGCAGGGCGGCCGCCTGCCGCCCGGGGGCGCCGCGGTCGTAGATCGTGGTCATTTCCGCCCACCTCCCCTGAGCGCCTCCACGAACCGATCCAGCTCCTCCCAGGTGCGCTTCTCCGTCACCGCCACCCCGAACGCCCCCTTGATCCCGGTCGGGGCGAGGAACTGGGGGGGCAGGACGGCGATCCCCGCCCGCCGGAGAGCCGCCACCGCCGTCGCCGGGCGCTTGCACTGGACGGCGAACTCGTGGAAGAACGGCCCGGAAAAGGCCAGACGGAAACCGGGCAGGGCGGCGATCCGATCGGCGAGGGCATGGGCCCGCTCCATGGCCAGCAGGGCCACCCGGCGGAGCCCATCCGGCCCGAGGGCGGAAAGGTACACCGTGGCCGCGAGCGCACAGAGCGCGGAGTTGGTGCAGATGTTGGACGTTGCCCGCTCCCGCCGGATGTGCTGCTCCCGGGTCTGGAAGGCCATCACATAGCCCACTTTTCCTGCGGCATCCACGGTCTGGCCGGAGACCCGCCCCGGCATCCGCCGCAGGTGCGCGATCCGCGTGGCAAACAGGCCGAGGAGCGGCCCCCCGAATGAAACGGGGTTCCCCAACACCTGCCCTTCTCCCACCACCACGTCCGCCCCGAACGCTCCCGGCGGCTCAACCACGGCGAGGGCGATGGGGTTGGCGTAGACGATGAGGAACGCCTGTCCCAGGGCGTCCTTGAGGCCGGTTAGGTCCTCGATGACCCCGAACGCGTTCGGCTGCTGGACGATCAGGGCGCACGTCCCCTCCGGGACCTCGGCGAGGGCGAGGCGGCCGTCCTCTCCGTACGGGACGTCCCGCAGCCGGAGGTCTGCCCCCCAGGCGTAGGTGGCCAGGACCTGGCGCACCCTGGGGTTCAGGGACCGCGGCACCAGGACCGCCTTGCCGCCCACCGTCCGGTGCGCCATCAGGGCCGCTTCGGCGAGGGCGGTGGCCCCGTCGTACATCGAGGCGTTGGCCACTTCCATCCCGGTGAGCTCGCAGATCATCGTCTGGTACTCGAACATCCACGTGAGCGTCCCCTGCGATACCTCCGGCTGGTATGGGGTGTACGCGGTGTAGAACTCCGAGCGGGAGAGCACTTCGCGGACCACCGCCGGGACGAAGTGGTCATACAGCCCCCCGCCGAGGAACGGGATCAGCGCCTGCCCGGAGGACCGGTCGGCGAGGCCGGCGAGGTACCGGTGCACGGAGAGCTCGTCCCGACCGGGCAGGCCCAGCGGGCGGTGCCGCCGCCGCACCTCCGCGGGGATGTCAGCAAAAAGGGCGTCCACATCGGGAAGCCCCATCGCGTCCAGCATCGCCCGCACGTCCGCGGGCGTGTGCGGGATGTACGGGTTCATCGGGTTAGCCCTTCTCCCCCACCAAGGCCGCGTACCGAGCGGCGTCCATGAGCCCAGCCGTCTCCGCCGGGTCGGACATCTTCACCACGAACAGCCACCCCTGACCGTAGGGGTCCTTGTTCACCAGGTCAGGGGACGAGGCGAGCGCATCGTTGGCTTCCACCACCTCCCCGGACAGGGGGGCGAACACTTCCCCCACCGCCTTCACCGACTCCACCGTGGCCACCCGTTCCCCTCGCTTGACCTTCTTTCCCACCTCGGGCAGCTCCGCGAACACGATGTCCCCCAGCTCCTTCTGGGCGTGGTGGGTGATGCCCACCCGGGCCTTGCCGCCCTCCAGGCGGACCCACTCATGGTCCTGGGTGTACTTGAGGTCCTTCGGGATCACGTGCTCCTCCTTTCGCGGATTATAGTCTAGAAAGGCACCTCTTCCTTCTCGCGGGTCGGCGGATAGAAGCTGGCGTAGCTCTTGTGAAACAGAAGCCGGAACGCACCGGTGGGGCCGTTGCGCTGCTTGGCGATGATGATCTCCGTCTCGGCCATTGGGGCTGAACCTTGGCGCGGCTCCTTGGCATAGAACTCGGGCCAGTGGATGAAGGCGACGAGGTCGGCATCCTGCTCGATGGCCCCTGACTCCCTGAGGTCAGACAAGCGTGGGCGCGCACCTTCCCCCCTATGTTCCACCGCCCGGTTGAGCTGGGAGCAGGCGATGATCGGGATCTGAAGCTCCCGCGCAAGCCCCTTGAGGGTCCGGGAGATGTGGGAGATCTGCTGTTCGCGAACGTCGCTGCGGATGCCGGCCTCCACGAGCTGGAGGTAGTCCACGACGACGAGATCGAGACCATCGTACTCCTTGGTCATCTGCCGCGCCTTGGCCTTGATCCCGAGGACCGAGGCCCCCGGGGTGTCGTCGATGAGGATGATCGCATCATGGAGGCGTCCGGCAGCCTCGGCGATGAGGCCCCACTTGGCCGGGGGCAGGTACCCGGAGCGCAAGGAGTGCAGGTCCACCTGGGCCTCCGCACACAGGAGCCGCTCCAGAACCTGCTCTTTGGACATCTCCAGGGAGAAGATGCCCACCTTCTTCCGCTGGCGGATGGCGGCATCGCGGGCGATGCCCAGGGCGAGGGCGGTCTTGCCCGTGCCCGGCCGGCCGGCGATCACCACCAGGTCCGACCGATGAAGGCCGGATGTGTAGGCATCGAACTCCTCGAACCCGGTGGACAGCGCCGCCACCGGCCGCCGCTTGGGGTCTTTGTGGATCTCCTCGAGCATGTCGAGGTGGGCCTCGAGGAAGTCCCGGATCAGGTAGTACCGAGGGGCGGAGCGGCGCTCGGTGATGGTGAACACCATCTCCTCCGCCTGGTCGAGCGCCTGGTCCAGGGGAAGGTCCTCCTGGTAGCCGAGCTCGGCGATGCGCCCGGCGGCCTCGATCAGCCACCGGCGCAGGGCCTTGCCCTCCACGATGTCCAGGTAGTGGTCCACGGCGGCGGTGGTGGTCACCCGCGTGAGGAGCTCCGAGAGGTAGCTCCGGCCCCCCACCTTCTCCAGTTTCCCCCGCTCCTCGAGCCAGTTGGCCACCGCCACCCCGTCCGGCAATTGCCCGTGTTCAAACAGCTCTAGGATCGCCTTGCAGATCTCCTGGTGGGCACTAAAGTAGAAATGCCCAGGCTTGAGGCGGCTCACCAACTTGGGCACCACCTCTTCCGGCTCCAGCATGGCCGAGCCCAGCACCATCTGCTCGGCCTCTTGGTTTCGCGGGGTATGACGGACTTCCTCGTCCAGCACGTCGGCCACCGGACCATCATACCCCGGGGCCGCGGCCCCGCCAAACCTCCTGGAGCGCGTTGTGCCCGGTGAATTCGGGGGCTATACTTGGACGTATGCCACAAGTTCGAATGCGAAAGGGGGAGGGAGTTTGGCGGTCCTGACGATGAAGGAACTCTTGGAGTCGGGGGTCCACTTCGGGCACCGCACCCGCAAGTGGAACCCGAAGATGGCCCGGTACATCTACACCGAGCGTAAGGGCATCCACATCATCGACCTTGGGAAGACCCTGGAGCTCTTCGAGCGCGCGTACGATTTCGTGCGGGCTCAAGCCGCCCAGGGCAAAGGGATCCTGTTCGTGGGCACGAAACGCCAGGTCCAGCCGACCATCGAGGACGAGGCCCGTCGCTGCGGGGCCCACTACGTGAGCCGCCGCTGGCTCGGGGGGATCCTCACCAACTTCGAGGTGATCCGCCGCCGCGTCCTCCACATGCTCGAACTGGAGCGCAACTTCGCCGAGGGCAAGTACGAGCGGTTGCCCCTCAAGGAGCGCATCAAGTTGGAGAAGGAGCTCGCCCAGCTCCGGCGCAACCTGGACGGCCTCCGGGACATGGACCGCCTGCCGGGGGTGGTGTACGTGGTGGACCCCACGGTGGAGGCACACGCCGTGCGGGAGGCGAACATCCTCAAGATCCCCATCGTTGCCGTCTGCGATACGGACTCCGACCCGGACTTGATCGATTTTCCGATCCCGGGAAACGACGACGCCATCAAGTCCACCCGCCTCATCACCGCCCGCATCGCCGACGCTGTGATCGAGGGCCGGGAGGGGCTGCAAGTGACGGAGGCCCCGTCGGCCGAGGTACCCGTGGAGGGTACGATCGCCCCTGTGGCCTCGATCGTGGAGGCGCTGGACCTCGAGGACGAGGTCCGGCTGATGGAGATGTGGGAAGAGCTGACCGGGGAGGGAAAGGAGAGCTGATGGAGGAGGTCACCCTGGACCTGGTCAAGCGCCTCCGCGCCGAGACCGGGGTCGGGATCATGGACTGCAAGGCCGCGCTCGCCAAGGCCGGCGGCGACCTGGAGAAGGCCAAGCGCATCCTGCGCATGGAGGGGAAGGAGTTCCTTGTCCACCAGGGGCGGGAGGCCAAGGAAGGCCGGGTGGACGCGTACATCCACCATTCGGGGAAGGTGGGGGTGCTGGTGGAGGTGAACACCTCGACCGACTTTGCCGCCAACTCCGAGGCGTTCCGCGATGTTCTCCGCAACATCGCCATGCAGATCGCGGCCGCGAAGCCGCGGTGGGTGGCCCCGGAGGACGTGCCCCCCGAGGCCCTGGACGAGGAGCGGGAGGTGCTGCGCAAGCAGGCGGAGCGGGAGGGCAAGCCCCCGCACATCGTGGACAAGATCGTGGAGGGACGCCTCCAGAAGTTCTACGAGGAGAACTGCCTCCTCAAGCAGCCCTACGTGCGCGACCCGACGATGAAGGTCGAGGACCTCTTGGCCGACCTCGGGGCCAAGCTCGGGGAGCCCGTGATCGTGCGGCGGTTCGTGCGGTTTGAGGTGGGGGAGAGGTGAAAGCTCGCTGGCGGCGGGCCCTGTTGAAGCTGTCCGGGGAACTCCTGGCCGGACCGGGCGGCCCCCTCGACGCAGGGGGCCTTTCCTTTTACGCCCGGGAGATCGCGGCCGCGCGGGAGGCCGGGGTGGAGCTGGCGGTGGTGATGGGCGGGGGCAACGTGGCCCGGGGCTCGGCTTTGACGCACATTCCGGCCACCGCCGGCCACGCCATCGGGATGCTCGGGACCCTCATCAATGGGGTCGCCCTGCGCGAGGCCCTCCAAGCCGAGAACGTGCCCTGCGTGCTCATGTCGGCGCTGCCCTGCCCGGGGATGGCCGACCCGGTGGACCCGTGGCGGGCGGGTGCGGCGCTCGGCGCAGGCGAGGTGGTGCTGCTCGCTTGCGGAACGGGGAACCCGTTCGTGACCACGGACACGGCGGCAGTGATCCGGGCCTTGAGCCTGGGCGCCGAGGCCGTGCTCAAGGGGTCCAAGGTGGACGGGCTGTACGAATCGGATCCCATGCGCGACCCTTCCGCGCGTCCTGTATCCAGCCTGTCCCATCGCGAGTACCTGGCCCGGGGGCTCAAGGCGATGGACGCGGCGGCGGTGGCCATCGCCGGAGAACATGGGCTTCCGATCGTCGTGTTCCGGGCCGACCGGGAACGAGCACTGCTCGCCGCCCTGCGTGGGGAGACCGGATCCGTCATCGCCTGACCGGAGGCCACCATTTGGTCCCAAGGGGATTTGAACCCCTGTCTCCGGGATGAGAGCCCGGTATCCTGGGCCGCTAGACGATGGGACCTGATGGCCGATTATAGACGGCCACTTCCTTTCCTCGCAACCTCACGGCGCGAGCGCCACCTCCAGCCGGACCTCAACCCACTCGATGTCGTCGTTCTGGGCCGCGCCCAGGTTCTCCACGATGAGCTTGGTGAAGTACACGTCCCACGGGTTCCCGGCATCGTTGTCCCTGAGGAGGCCCCGCTAGATCAGGCCCGTGTCCCCCAGCTACGCATCGTTCCCCTCCTTGACCGTCCGCGGTCGATCAAAAGGCGAGGATCCAGCTGACGGTCAGGCCGAGATCCACCTCGGGGGTGGCCGGGTCGTCGGTCTGGTAGGAGATGCCCAGCGTGAGAGCGGGCAGCACGCGGAACGAACCGCGCACGGTGAGGCGGGTGAACCCGAAGGGCGCGCTGGCCCTGTCCGCCCAATACAGGCCGAAGTCCACGCTGTGTTGCCCGTACGCACCGCGGCCCTTCCACGTCACCCCCAACCGCACGTCCTCGTACGTCCCGGTCCCCGCCACCGCGCGGAACCCGGCCCCGGTGTACCACGCCGGGCGCGGGTAGGGCGGGCGCGCGAAAGCCACCACCAGTTGACCCTGTACGCTGGGCCCAAGCGCGCACGAAGCCTTGGCCCCGTACAGGGAAACCCCGGTC
>JANLFW010000021.1:13536-25606 GCA_024653305.1 Candidatus Acetothermia bacterium
GTACGCTGGGCCCAAGCGCGCACGAAGCCTTGGCCCCGTACAGGGAAACCCCGGTCAACGTCCCGTCGTGCCAGCCGACCGCCCCGTACAGGGAGAGACACCCGCCCAGACCCCGCCAGGAAGGGGTTACGTTCACGGCGCTTTCGGCCGTGCTCAGGTCGAGGTCCAGGGCCAGATCCACCCCACAGCACAGGGGAATCCCACCGACGGAGGCGCTGACCTCGGCCAGCCCGACCTCCTTGGTCCACGTGGCCTCCCAGTCCACCGCGAGCCTGGCCAGGGGGAAGCGTGACCAGGTGAACACGGCCGTGGAGAACCCGGGCCCGGCGCCCAGATCGGCGAACACCATCTCCAGCTTGGCCGAACCCCACCCGTGCGGGAGCTCGGGCTTCACGGTCACCGTGTACTCCGAATACGCCTCCCGCCAGCGGTAAACCTTGGCCTCCTCCAGGTAGATCACGTCCACCCACCAGTTCCCCGGGCCGTGCTGGGCGTCCAGGTAGGCCATGGCCGCCGGGGCCAGGGTGAACGGTTCAGGGCTGGCGGGATCGAACGTCACCGCCAGGTTGTACTCGGTGCGGTATCGGTATCGCTGGCCGTCCCAGTACTTGATCCGCACCTTGCCGGCGATGAACGCCTCCTCCTTGACCCCGGCCCGCCCCAGGAGCGGCCACCACCCTACCCCTTCGTCCCACCCGTACACGTCCAGAAAGGCATGGGACGAGATGTCCGAGGAGGAGTTCGCCCGATGGTAGGCCTTCGCGGTGAACTCTCCCCACAGGAACGGGAATTCCCCCTTCACCCACCCGTACCGGTAGTGCGCCCCGGGCACCTCCCACCGGAGCTGGTCGTACCGGGTCCCCGCCCAGGACCGGTAGAGGTGCTTCAGCACCTTCCCCACCGGGGAGAACACGGCCTTGCCGTCCACCGTCAGCCGGAAGCCCAGGGCGTAACCGCGGATCAGGAACGTCTGATCGGTCCACACCCCGTGGTCCAGGGTTGTCGCACTCGTGAGGGTCCACCTGCCGGAGGTCACCTTCAGGGTGAGGGAGGCTTCGGAAACCTCCACGCCCGGCAGGAGGGCGAGGTCCCCAGTCCACGTGCCGGACAGGGGCTGAGCAAGCCCGGACGCGGCCACGAGCCCGGCCGCGAGCAAGGCCAACCGCACCATGGCCCCTCCTCCACCTATACTTAGCCGGGGACCAGGGGAGCGTCAAGCGACAGGCCCTCCGGCGCCGTGGGGAGAACGGCCCTCCTCGTCCAGCGCTTCCAGGAACCGGAGGTAGAGGCGTTTGGCCGCGGCCTGCTCGGCTTCCTTCTTGGAACGCCCGCGGCCGGAGGCGGAGACCCCGGCGAGGGTGGCGGCCACGGTGAACACCTTCTTGTGTTCGGGGCCTTCGGACTGGAGGAGTTCGTAGTTCGGCAGGGTCCCGAACCGGGCTTGAGCGAGCTCCTGGAGGAGGGACTTGTAATCCGGAGGTCGCTCACCCGCGTAGCGCTGGACCTCCTCCCCGAGGAGCCGCTCCACCAAGGCACGGGCCGGCGCGTAGCCGAGGTGGAGGAAGGCCACCCCGACCACGGCCTCCAGGGCCGAGGCCAGCACCGACGGCCGGCGGCGCCCCCCGCTCTCCTCCTCCCCCTTGCCGAGGAGGAGGTACGGCCCTAGCCCCAGGTCCTCCGCCACCTTGGCCAGGACCGGCTGGGACACCACCACCGCCCGGAGCTTGGAGAGCTCCCCTTCATCCCGCTCGGGGAACGCACGGAACAGGAGGTCGGCCACCGCCAGGTCGAGCACCGCGTCGCCCAAGAACTCCAACCGCTCGTTGCTTTCCTGCCCCAGTGGGAGTTCGCCCGCGTAGGAGGAATGGGTCAGGGCCACGCGCAGGGCGTCCTCGGGGATGACGAGGCCGAGCTTTTCCAGGAGCGAGGCGAACGGTCTTTCCACCATGGCCCCCCTAGCTTCCCGGACGGGAGCGGAGGCGTCAAGCCTCGGCCGGGGACACGGTGCCCCCCGCCGCCTGGGGTTGCTCCTATGCTCCCCCGGGGTGGGGCGAGCGATGTGCGGGAAGAGGTGAAACTCAACGTCCGGATCCTGCGGGCGGATACCTCCGGGGAAGTCCGCGCCTGCCCGGAGCCTGGCCTGTTGGAACGCCTTGGGGCGCGCCTCTACGACCTCATGATGGGGCCGGTGGAGGCGTGGGCGGCCAGACCTTGGCGCGGAAAGCTTTGGGAGGGGGTGCGGGGGAGGGTGCTCGAGGTGGGGATTGGGACCGGAGCAAACCTTCCCTTCCACCCCGAGGCGGAGGTGATCGGGGTGGACCTCTCGGCGGGGATGCTGTCCCGGACCCGCGCCAAGGCCCAACGGCTCGGCCGTCCCGTGGCGCTCCTCCACGCCGACCTCCACGACCTTCCCTTTCCCGATCGGTTTTTCGACTACATCGTGGGGAGTTTCGTGTTTTGCTCGGTGGCCGACCCGATCGAAGGCCTGCGGGAGCTTAGGCGCGTGATCCGCCCGGAGGGGGAGTTTCGGCTCCTCGAACACGTACGGCCTCGGGGCGCGGCATGGGCGTACCTCCTCGCCCACCTTGCCCCCCATTTTGCCAAGCGCACCCTGATGCTTTTCCCCCACGCCGGCTGGGAGATCGTGTGGGAGGAAGCCCTCGTGCGCCTCATCGTGGCCCGACCCAAAGGAGGACGGGATGGCTAAAGATCGTGCGGTGTTCCGGCTTTCTGAGTACATGCCCCCGGAGTGCGCCTGCCCGGTGGAACGGCGGCTCCGTTCGCTTCCCGGGGTGGAGGAGGCGTCGTTGCATCCTTCCTTGGGGACGCCGAGGCCACCGGGTTCCAGCCCATCCCCGGAAAGGGTGCCCGGGCCGAGGTGGAGGGGAGGACTCTCCACGTGGGGAATCGGGCCCTGCTTGGGGAACTTGGGGTAGCCATCCCCTCAGACCCTCGGGTGGAGGAGCTCGAGGGGGAAGGGCGGACCGTGGTGTTCGCTGCTGCCGACGGGAAGCTACTGGGGGCGCTTGGGATCGACGCGGTGTTCGCCGAGGTGAAGCCGGAGGAGAAGGCCCAGGTCGTGCGGGGGCTGCAACAGGAGGGGCATGTCGTGGCCATGGTGGGGGACGGGATCAACGATGCCCCGGCGCTCGTGGTGGCGGACGTGGGGATGGTGCGCAACGATCCCCGGGACGTAACCCGGTTGGTGCGCCTCTCGCGGGCGGTGATGCGCAAGATGCGCCAGAACCTGGTATGGGCTACAACGCGGTGGCCATCCCGGCGGCGGCCGGGGCCTTCTCCCGCTGGGGGGTGGTCCTCGCTCCCCAGTGGGGGCCCTCATCATGGCGGCGAGCGCCGTGGTTGTGGTTCTGAACGCCATTCTTCTCAGGCGGGCGCGGTTCTAGCCCGGGCTCCATGGGAGGTCCACACGCCGTGCACCCTCTATCCACCCCCCTTGGTAGGGTCCAGACGAAAGGAGGCCGACATGGCCGAGCCCCGGGAGGAACGGTACCTTGCGGAGGGCCTCCACGGCGGGGAAGCGCTCCTCGCCGCAGTGGACGCCCTCCCCTTCTACGTGATGCTCGTGGATGCCCACCACCGGATCCTGTTTGCCAACCGGGCCGCGGCCCAGGAGCTTGGGGTCCAGCTGGAGGCGCTCCGTGGGCAGTACTGCCCCCAGGCGGTCCACGGCTGTGACGGCCCGGTCCCCGGTTGCCCCTTGGGGGAGGCGGTGGCGCGGGAGGTGTTCGACCCGGCGCGGAAAAGGTGGGTGCGCTCGGCCGTGTACCCCACCGGGCTTCGGACCCAGGGGGCGTTCCGGTGTTCCTCCACACCGCTTTCGATGCCGGGTACGCCCATGATCCGGAGGAGGCGGCCCTCCTGGAGATGCTGGCGGCGGTGGCGAGCAAGGTCATCGCCCACGGCAAGGCCGAGGTGGAGCTGGCCCAAAGCCACAGGAGGATCCAAGAAGTCCTGACCCAGATCGTGACCGCTCTGGCGTCGGCGGTGGAGCAGCGTGGCCCCTACACCGCCGGCCACCAACGGCGGGTGGCCGACCTCGCCTGCGCCATCGCCCGGGAGCTCGGCCTTCCCGAGGACCGGATCCAGGGGCTGCGGCTGGCCGCGCTCGTCCACGACGTGGGCAAGCTCGCGGTGCCCGCGGAGATCCTCTCCAAGCCGGGGAGGCTGAGCGCGCTGGAGTTTGAGCTCGTGAAGGGCCACCCGAGCGGGGCTGGGAGCTCCTTCGGGACGTGGATTTCCCTTGGCCGGTGGCGGACGTGGTGGAGGCGATGGCCTCCCATCGCCCGTACCGGGGAGCCCTGGATCGAGACGGGGAAGGGCCGGCTCTACGATCCCCGGGTGGTCGACGGCTGCCTGCGTCTGTTCCGGGACCACGGGTTCTCCTGGTCCGCCTCATCCCCCGGGCTGCCCTGTCCCACCAACCAAGGTTGTTCCTACGGGAAACCGCGGGTACACTTAACCCACCCCAGGTGGGGTGGATAGGAGGGCCATGGACCGACGCGTGCAATTCCCCGTCCGCGGGATGACCTGTGCCTCCTGTGCTGCCCACATCGAGGAGGCGTTGGCCAAGTGCCCCGGGGTCGGTTCCGCCCACGTCAACCTCGCCACCGGGCGAGCGACGGTGGAGCTCGGCCCCGAGGGGAGTGTGGCCGACCTGGTGCGGGCGGTGCAGGAGACCGGCTATGAGGTGCCCACGGAAGCGGTCGTCCTACCCATCGGTGGCATGACCTGCGCCTCATGCGCGGCCCACGTGGAGCGGGCGCTTTCCGAGGTGTCCGGTGTGGTAACGGCCAACGTCAACCTCGCCGCCGAGAAGGCGACGGTGACCTTCGTCCCCGGTGTGGCCGGTATGGACGACTTCAAAAAGGCCGTCGCCGAGGCCGGGTACGAGGCCCGGGAAGCCCCCGCCGAAGGGGTGACCGCCCCTGTGGAGGACGAGGCCGCCAGGATGCGCGAGGCCCGCTTCCGCATGGGCGTCGCCTGGGCCTTCACCATCCCCATCATCCTCTGGATGTCCATCGAGATGTTCTTCGGCGTCATGTGGCCCAGCCACCTCGTGTTCAACCTGGGGATGGTCCTCCTGGCCCTGCCGGTGCTCTCTTGGGTGGGCCTCCGTACCTACCAAAGCGGGCTTGCGGCGGTGATCCACGGCTACGCCAACATGGACACCCTTATCGCCCTCGGGACAGGGGTTTCGCTCCTCACCGGCCCGGCGTCCTTCTTCTTCCCCGTGGCCAACTACGCGGGGGTGGCGGCGATGATCATGGCGTTCCACCTCACCGGCCGCTGTGTCGAGGAGACGGCCAAGGGGCGGGCCTCCCAGGCCATCCGCAAACTCCTAGAATTGGGGGCCAAGACCGCCCGGGTGATCCGCGACGGCCACGAAGTGGAAATCCCCATCGAGGCGGTCCAGGTCGGCGATCTCATGGTCGTCCGCCCCGGCGAGAAGATCCCCACCGACGGCGTCGTCATCGAGGGGGAGAGCGCGGTGGACGAGTCCATGGCTACCGGCGAGTCGATGCCTGTGGGCAAACGGCCCGGCGACGTGGTCATCGGGGCCACGGTCAACCAAGAGGGCCTGCTCAAGGTGCAGGCGACCAAGGTGGGCAAGGACACCTTCCTCGCCCAGGTGATCAAGCTGGTGGAGGCGGCCCAGGGCTCCAAGGTGCCGATCCAAGAGTTCGCCGACCGGGTAACGGGCGTGTTTGTCCCCGTGGTCATCGCCATCGCCGTCTTGACCTTGATCGCCTGGCTCGCTTTCCCCGGCATCATGCGCACGCTGGTCGCGGCGGGTTCCTTCCTGCCCTGGGTCAACCCGAACCTGGGCCTGGTCACCCTGGCCATCGTCTCCATGGTTGCCGTGCTGGCCATCGCCTGTCCTTGCGCCCTGGGCCTGGCCACCCCGACGGCGCTGATGGTGGGGAGCGGCATGGGCGCCGAGCACGGGATCCTCATCCGCTCCGGCGAGGCCATCCAGACCCTGAAGGACGTGCGGGTGGTCATCTTCGACAAGACGGGGACGATCACCAAGGGGAAGCCCGAGGTGACGGACATCGTTCCCCTCACCCCTTCCCCTCTCCCAGGGGCGGGAGAGGGGGCTCTGCTTCGCTGGGCGGCGGCGGCCGAACGGGGGAGCGAGCACCCGCTGGGGCGGGCGGTCGTGGAGCGGGCCGAGGCGGAAGGGATGGCCCCCGTCGAGCCCGAGGAGTTCCAGGCCCTCCGTGGTAGGGGCGTGGTGGCGACGGTGGACGGCCGGCGGGTGTTGGTCGGCTCGCGGCGGCTGATGGAGGAGCACGGGCTGGACCCGGCGCCGCTCGGGGGGACGCTGCGCCGGCTGGAAGAGGAGGCGAAAACGGCCATGCTGGTGGCGGTGGACGGGCGCTTGGTGGGGGCCATCGCCGTGGCCGACACGCTGAAAGAGGACTCGGTGGCCGCGATTCAGGAGCTGCGCCGCATGGGCCTCGAGACGGCGATGATCACCGGCGACAACCGGCGCACCGCCGAGGCCATCGCCCGCCGGGTAGGGATTGACCACGTGGTGGCGGAGGTGCTCCCTGACGGCAAGGTGGCCGAGGTCCAGAAGCTACGGGAACGGTTCGGCCTGGTCGCCTTCGTGGGCGATGGGATCAACGACGCCCCGGCGCTGAAGCAAGCGAACGTTGGGATCGCCATCGGCACCGGCACCGGCATCGCCATCGAGGCGAGCGATGTGACCCTCGTGCGCGGCGAGCTCTCCGGCGTCGTGGAGGCGATTTGCCTCTCCCGAGCGACGTTCCGCAAGATCCGAGAGAATCTGTTCTGGGCTTTCTTCTACAACGTGGTGATGATCCCGCTGGCGGCCGTGGGCTGGATGCACCCGGTGCTGGCGGAGATCGCGATGGCAACCTCCTCGGTCACCGTGGTCGTCAACGCCAGCACCCTGCGGCGGGCGCGGGTCTGGGGGGAAAGGAGATGACGGCGATGGCGGAGAAGGCAGTGGACCCGGTGTGCGGGATGGGAGTGGACCCCGCCACTGCGCCGGCCAAGGCGAGACTTACGGGCGTGGAAGCCTGACGCACATTGGAAAACCCAACGTCGGGGACAAGCCCCGACGCTACGGTCTGAGGGGGTAGCGTCGCCCTTTACATTAAGAGGGACTGGTTCATAATGGCCTTCTCACCCAGATGATCGTCTGAGTTAATGCCGTTGTCCTTGGTGGGGGAGGCAGGGCGAGGGTGGCGCCCCATTTTCGCCCCTCACTCTTCCTCTCCGTCCCTCAGGCCTCGTTTCTTTGGGCGGAGTTGTCAGGGGTACCCTCGGGGCGGCAAAATAAAGGGGACTTCTAGGGAGTGGGCTATGGAAGAGAAGCGCATGGCCACCGGGATCGTCGGTCTGGACGAGGTCCTCCACGGGGGGTTCCTCCCCGGCCGGGCGTACCTCCTCGTGGGCGCCGCTGGCACTGGGGAGACCATCCTTTTCCTCCAGTGGCTCCTGGACGGGGTGCGGGGGGGGACGAGGCCTCCTTGTGACGGAGGTCGAGCCCGAGCTCGCCTGGGACCTGGCCGGGTTCGGGTATGGAGTCTTTCCGGGATCGAAGGTCGTGCACCTCTCCCCCACCTAGCTGCGGTCCCTGTCCTCCGATGCCTACCCGTTCTGCACCGCCTGGTGAGGTTCCTCAACCGCCTGGGGCGCACGGCCCTCCTCGTGGCCGAACCCGGGGAGGTGGAGGAGGAGCCGGTGGGACTACCTCACCGGGGTCCCGGTCCACCGGAGGCCTTCCCATGAGCCCTGAGCTCCACACGATTGGGATCCTGTTCCGGGGCCACGCCGACCGGCGGCTCATCCGGGAGTTTCTGGAGGGGCTGGGCTACCGGGTGCTCGCCCCCCGGCCGGACGGGTTCGATCCAGCGGGGTGGGCTGAGGTGGATCTAGTCTTGGCCGAGGCGGCGGTGGCCCGCCGAAGGACGGAGGAGCTCCTCGACCTCAAGGCCCGGGCGGCCGCGAACTTCGCGCTCCTTCTGGTGCTCGTGGTCCTCCCCCCTGGGGAGGATCCCACCGCTTGGCTCGCCGCGGGGTTCGACGATTGGGTTTCTCTCCCCATCACCAAGGAGGCCCTGAACGCCCGGGTCCAGGTCTGGCTGCGCCTGCGGGATGCAGAGGGCACGCGCTTCCGGTCCCTTGTGGAGGAGACCACGATCGGGTTCTACCGCACCACCCCCGACGGCCGGATCCTCTACGCCAACCCGGCCCTGGTGCGGATGCTTGGGTTTTCCTCGTTTGCGGAGCTCGCCCGGCGCAACCTGGAGGAGGAGGGGTTCGCACCGAGCTACCCCCGCGCTGATTTCAAAGAACGGGTGGAGCGGGAGGGGAGGGTGGTGGGGCTCGAGGCCGCCTGGATCCGGCTGGACGGGACCCCTATCTACGTGCGGGAGAGCGCCCGCGCCGTGCGCGACGAGGAGGGCCAGGTCCTCTACTACGAGGGCACGGTCGAGGACCTCACCGAGAAAAAGGAGTTCGAGGAGAAACTCCGGGCCGCCCAGGCCCTCGTCTCCCAGCTCCTCTTCATCCACGATCCGAACGAGGTGGCGCGGCTCGTGGTCGACACCGCCCGGGACGTCTTGGGCCTTGAGGACTGCGGGTTCTACCTCCTGAAGGACGGGAAGCTCCGCCTCCTCGCCCACAGCTCGGGGGCCCTGCCCGGACCGACGGAGCTCCCCCTCCAGTCCGCCCGAGGGATCGTCCCCCTCGTCGCCCGCACCGGCGAAGCCGTGTACCTCGCCGATCTCGGGGAGGATGCCCGGTACATCCGGACCTCCCCGGAAAACCGGTCCGAGCTGTGCGTACCGATCAAGGTGGGGGGACGGGTCCTTGGGGTCCTGAACGCGGAGAGGCCCGAGCCTGACGGCTTCGCTCCAGTGGATCGGGAGCTCCTCGAGGCCCTGGCCGGGGTGGTGGCCTTGGCCCTCGAGAACGCCCGCCTTTTCTCTCAGGCCGCCCGCCTCCCCCACGAGATCGTAGAGGTCCTCTCCGCAGCGTTGGAGCTCCGGGATCCCCACACCGCCGGCCACCAGCGGCGGGTGGCCGAGCTCGCCTGCGCCATCGCCCGGGAACTTGGGTTTTCCGAGGAGCGGATCCAGGGCCTGCAGGTGGCCGTCCTCCTCCACGACATCGGCAAGATGCTCTATGTGCCCGCGGAGATCCTGTGCAAGCCGGGGAAGCTGAGCGCGCAGGAGATGGAGCTCGTCCGAATCCACCCCCAGGCCGGCTACGAGGTCCTCCGCCGGATCGAGTTCCCTTGGCCGGTGGCGGAGGTGGTGCGCCAACACCACGAGCGGCTGGATGGCTCCGGCTATCCCCACGGCCTCAAGGGCGAGGAGATCCTGCTTGAGGCCCGCATCCTCGCCGTGGCCGATGTGGTGGAGGCGATGACCTCCCACCGCCCGTACCGCCCGGCGCTAGGGGTGGATCAGGCCCTGGCCGAGATCCAAAAAGAAAAGGGGCGGCTCTACGACCCCCAGGTGGTGGAGGCCTGCCTGGCCGTGTTCGAGCGGAGGTTCGTCTTCCCGTCCTAGGGCATGCCCAGCACGTTAGCTTGCCGAAGGCCTTGTGCCTTGCCGTACGGTCCTGCCCGGCTAACTTATTGGCGAGGCCGGTCGGGGGGCAGTCCAATCCGAGAGGGAAAGCGACTCGGCCAGCGGTTTGGGTGTATGTGGACCGTGCTCAGGGAGAACGCCGCTCTGGTTCTGGAGGTTGCCAGGGGGGCAACAACCCTGGTAAAATGAGCGTTGCCATCCAAGGTCGAAATCGGAGGTGACGAGGATGGCAACAGGGATGAAGGCGGCCGTGGTGGCTTTGCCGGTGTTCGCCCAGGTTCAACCCTCCATGTTAGATCCCGGATGCATCCAAATACGCTGTCAGGTCGACACATGCACACATCGTGGGCCGGCTTCTACTCCTCCGCACGGGCAGTGTATGAGCGGTACAGCGATACGGGTATCCCCCTGAAATTGACCGTGATGGCGGAAGCGGGGTGTGACGCCACATGCTGCCACCCGGTTTTCGTGTTCATGTGCGACCGGGACGCGTGTTGCGATACCAAAATTGTCACAGGTTATGGCCGGGTTACTGTACTGGCTGAATGTTATGCCACACCAATGTGGCATTGGGCGGGCCTGTGCGTGACCGAAGCTGTGAATGCTATTGATTAGGGAGGTTCCCCCATGGGATTGAGAGCGTCAATTGGCCTGGCGTTGTTGGTAGTGGTAGTGGTTGACGCCTGGGGACAGATGGGGCTACTGCCCGAGATCGGGAAATGTCCTGTGCGGTGGGAGAAGCCGATTGAGATCCCCCTTTCATCCGAACCCGCGGAGGGGCTGTTTGCGGTCCCTCGGGGAGGCAACGAGATCTGGTACGGTACACTGCAGTTAGGCAGTGGGGAGAACACCACAATCCATGTTGCGTTCTGGCCTGGGGACAACGCGGGCCCTCGGCTTTGGGTGGATTCGAACGGCAACAAGGACCTGACCGACGATGGAGATGGCCTCTGGATGTGGAAATACGGATGGCATGAATACATATGGCAGTACACGGTCCTCGTCGACTACGGTCCGGAAGGGCGTTTTCCCTACTCGATCCGCTTCAGCGCCTCGCCCGATTACGGCTGGGACCCCATTCTCATGCCCGAATCCAGCCGTCTCTCCCCGTATTCTCTCCATGCACGTTCCGGAGGGTTCCAACAGGGTTTGCTGGATATCGAGGGGAGGACGGTTTTATTCGGCCTCTACGATGCCAACGGCGACGGTCGCTACGACGACATCGAACATACTGGAGTCCTTGTCGACAATGACGGCGACGGCCGGTTTTGCTTCTTCTGTCCGCATGAAACGTTCTTCCCGGGAGAGACGATCGTGATCGGTAACCGATGCTGTGCCCTGGCAGAGGTGAGCTCGAGCGGTCGGCGGGTCCGGGTGGACTGGGTTGAGCAACCCTTGTGCGCCCGGACTGTCTTTGTTCCTGGTTGGCCAGCACCTGACTTCACGGCCCAAACCTTGGGCGGGCAAGACATCACCCTGTCCCAGCTGAACGCGCAAGCGACGGTCCTTGTGTTTATCTCCCCACGCCTCTGCGCCATGGAACAGCCTCGCGATTGCCCAGGTTGCCCCCCGAGGGATGTGTGCGAGGAACTCAAGGAGTTCGGGGAGGACGTAGCAAGGGTTGAGGAATACCGGTCCAGGGTCGCTCTCGTCCTGGTCATCACCGATCCGGAGTTACCACCCAAGGCCTGGCTTGAGCAGTGGGCGCCATTCTGGGAGATGATCTGGGATAAGGATTGGCAGCTCGCCCAGCTCTATTACGGGTGTCCAGGGCCTCTGATCATCGACCAGGGAAGGACCATCCGGTTTGTTGGCTTTGAGCAAGCCATGATACTCGATGGCTTTGGGTGCTACCGCTACGAGTACGGCGCACGAATCGCCCACATGCTCGACCTTTTTTGGGCTCTCGGGCGCGTGTTGGCGGACCAACGTTGATGACGGAACGCTGGGGAAAATCGTTTCCCCTGAGCTGAACAGCGACAGATAGCGCCCTGCCTTCGACAGGCCGGTCCGGTTGGGGCAACCCCGGTTCCAGGAGGAAGAGGGGCGGGGCTCGATCTTGGTTGTCCACAACCTACTGGAAGCCTCGATTGCGAAGACCCGCTCACCATGTCCGGGCTCACCTTTAACCCGCCCGCCTTGCGCTCCGCGGCGATTGCCGGACAGAGGTGAGATTGAGAGGGGACAAAGTCCTGGCTAGGGCGGGAGGATTCGAACCTCCGATCGCGGGTCCAAAGCCCGCCGCCTTACCGCTTGGCTACGCCCTAGCGTGCGAAGAATATAGCGCCCGTGCCCGGAGCGGACAAGGCCCGCGGGCCGGCCCGGCGTGGCATCGGGTAGACGACGATGTCTGACCCTATGGGCCGCACGCGGGCCTTCGGCTCACGGATTCCCGCTGTACGCAAGGTGAAGTTCATCCCGCAGTTCTGCGCGCCGCCACTTCCTTTACCGCCGAGCACGCAACCGGAGCCGTGATC
>JANLFW010000022.1 GCA_024653305.1 Candidatus Acetothermia bacterium
ATGATGAAACAGGGACGGGACTACGAGCTAAGGGAGGTCGCATGGCCCACTTGAAAATCCGAGCGGGATGTTAAGCCTTGAACCGTGACCCCACTTCTCGTCGGATGTCACAAGTCAGGACCGCGTACATTGAGGCGTGGTAAGGGTAGGTTGCTGGGGAGGCTTCACCGCCCCAGCCGGTGGGCGAGGTCAGCCCAGGTGAGCACCACCGCCACCGGACGGCCATGGGGGCAGCGGGCTGGCTCCCTCGTGGCCTTCCAGTCAGCGATCAGGGCCTCCTGCTCCTCGTGAGAGAGATGCTCCCCGGCCTTCACCGCCGCCGCGCACGCCACCTCCCGCCACAGCTCGAGGAGCGGCGGCTCCCCCTCGAGCAGGCGCGCGGCCACCGCGGCGAGCGGCTCCTGGAACCCGAGGCGCGATTGGCGGTCGGCCAGCGGCGCCGGCCATCCTCGCAGGAGGAACGCCCGGTCCCCGAACGGCTCCAGGTCCACCCCCAGGCGCCCGAGGTCGGGGATCGCCCGCCGCAATGCCTCCGCCCGGTCGAACGGGACCTCCACCTGGACCGGGACCAGGAACTCCTGGGCCGGCATTACCTCCTCATCCCGGTACCGTTCGAACAGGACCCGCTCGTGAGCCACATGCTGGTCTACGATCTCCAGCCCGTCCTCGGCCTCGACCACGATGAACCTCCCCTGCACCTGCCCCAGCACCCGCCACCCCCGCCCCTGGGCCGCGGCCAGGAGCGGCTTGGGGGCTTCCCCTTCGGCCCTTGGGGCCGGACCGGCCGGGGGCACTGCCTCCACCGGGCCGAGGGCCACCACCCGCCCCCCCAGGGCCCGCAGCGCTGCCCGGTGGAGGAGGTCCATGGCCGCGCCCTCGGCCCGGAACCGGACCTCCTCCTTCTTTGGGTGCACGTTCACGTCCACCAGCTCCGGGTCCACGTCCAGGTACAGGAAGAACGCCGGGTGCTGCCCGCGGGGAACGAACCGCCCATAGGCTTGGGCGATCCCCACCGCGAGCACCCCCGGCCGCACCGGCCGGCCGGAGAGGAACAGGTGCTGGTCCACCCGCGTCGGCCGAGCGAGCTCCGGGGGCCCAAACCAGCCTTGGAGGTGGAACCCGGGCTCCCGCATCTCCACCGGGATCAGACGGGAAGCGAAGTCTCGGCCGTAGGCCTGGGCGATTCGAACGAGGGGGTCCGCAGCCGGGGGGACGTCGAGCACGGCCCGGCCCTCGGAGCGCACGGCGAACGCGACCGCGGGATGGGCGAGCACGAGCCGCTTGAGGGCCGTCAACACGCGGCGGGCCTCGGCCGGAGGGCTGTCGAGGAACTGGCGCCGGGCGGGGACGTTGAAGAAAAGATCCCGTACCTCCACCGTGGTCCCCACCGCCCGCGCCGCCGGGCGGTCCGCGGTTACCGTCCCCCCCTCCACCCGAAGTTCGTGGCCCGCCTCCGCCCCCCGCGGCCGCGACAGGAGCGTCACCCGGGCCACCGCGCAGATGGCTGCAAGCGCCTCCCCACGGAACCCCAGGGTGCGGATGTGGCGGAGGTCCTCCTCGGTGGCGAGCTTGCTCGTGGTGTGCCGTTCGATCGCGAGGTGCAGCTCGTCTGGGGCCATGCCATGCCCGTCGTCGGCCACCCGCAGGAGGGCGATCCCCCCGGCGTCCACGTCCACCGCGATCCGCTTTCCTCCCGCGTCGAGGGCGTTCTCGGCGAGCTCCTTGGCCACGGAGGCCGGCCGGTCCACCACCTCCCCGGCCGCGATCTTGCGGACCACTGCCTCGTCCAACCGCCGAATGGGCATCGGGAGGAAGGCTACCTCCCCCACCTGCCCCCCGCCACTTGCCGCCCCCCCGCGCCCTGTGCTACCCTTGTCCAAAACCAGGCTAAAGGGGGTGAATCCGGTGTACACCGTGTCTGAATTGGTGCGGCTCCTGGGCCTCTCCACCGAGAACCAGGTCCGCAACCGGATCGAGGCGGTGCGGGACCTCCTCGCCGGGGCCATTCGCCGTGGCCCCAACAACCAGATCCTCCTCACCGAGGACGGGTTGAGCACCCTCCGTGACCTCCAAGCTTTGTGCGAAACCGGGTATACCTTGACCGATGCGGCCAATCTCTTGCGCTATAAGACTGAAACAAAGGAACAAAAACTCGTTGGGATTTCGGGAAAAACCGAGCCGAACCGGGATGAGCCAGGGGATGTGGGGTGGCGGGCGCTGGTGGAGCACCTGGCGGAGGACGTCCGGCGCCTGGCGGATCGGGTGGCGGCCCTGGAGGTCATGGTTCAACGGGAGATCGGACAAGCGCCCTGGTGGGAACGGTGGCGATGAGGACAATCTGCCCGTGGCCCAAGAAGGAAAGCTCATGCAGGTGAAGGCGGCCATTGCCCGCTCGACGCGGCTGCGCACGCTGTGGACGTGCTCGAACATCACCGCCATCGACCGCCTCCGGATCAACGACCACGGCCCGACCCACGTCCGGATCGTGATGCGCATTGGGCTTAGGCTCCTTGAGCTCCTGCACGGGGCGGGGGTGAAGCTGGGGGTGGCCGACCACGGGCTTGGCTACGAGGACGCCCAGGTGGTGGTGGTGCTGGGGGCGGCCCTCCACGACATCGGGCACGCCGTGCACCGCCAGGACCATGAGCTCTTGTCCACGATCCTCGCCCCGACGCTCCTCGACGAGCTCTTGGCCGGGATCTACGAGGAGCCGCAGCGCACGGTGATCCTGGCCGAGGTGATGCACGCGATCTGGGTCCACCGCGGATCGCTGAGGCCGCTCACCGTGGAGGCCGGGGCCCTCAGCGTGGCCGACGCGCTCGACATGGAGAAGGGCCGGGCCCGGATCCCGTTCCGGGTCGGGGAGCCGACCATCCACAGCGTGTCCGCCCTGGCCATCGACAAGGTGGAGATCCTCCCCGGCCAGGAGAAGCCAGTGCACATCCACGTGCGGATGACCAACTCCGCCGGGATCTTCCAGCTCGACAGCCTCCTCAAGGAGAAGCTCAACAACTCTGGGCTCCGGGACTACATCGAGGTGTCGGCGGAGATCCAGGGCGAGGAGAAGAAGATCATCGAGCGCTATGCCCTCGGCTGAGCGGGCCGCAGATGCCTCCCCTGGGCTGTCCCCCTCCCTCGGCCACGGGAGGGGACCGGCGGCCCTCAGGGCCGGTCTTTACAAAAGGGTCCTTTTGTTAAGTCGGCGCCTCCGGGAATCGTTTTCTCTACGATGTTTGACGGAGGGATGTATCTTTTGTAAAATTTTGTGCATCCAAAGTAAAGCAACGCGGGAGGGAGACGGGTGCCCCTTGAAGTGACGCAGGAGGACTTCATGACCCCGGACCAGGTGCGGCGGCTCAAGGCGTTCGCCCGCCGGGCCGCGGACGAGGCCCGGCGGCGCGGCCAGACCGGCCCGGTGCGGGATTGGGCCATCCTCCACGTGGCCCTGGACGCCGGCCTCCGGGTGTCCGAGATCGTCAGCCTCAAGGTGGGGGATTTGCTCCTCGACCCCGGGCATTCGGCGATCATCGTCCGATACGGCAAGGGCGGAAAAGAGCGGGGGGTGGACATCGGCCAGCCGCTGCGGGAGCACCTGCGGGAGTACCTGGCGTGGAAGGACACCGTGGGCGAGCCCACCGGCCCCGACGACCTCCTGTTCGTGTCCCCCCGCGGAGGCCCCCTCACCCGCCAAGCGGTGTACCTCATGTTCAAGCGCTACGCCCGGCTCGCGGGCCTCCCGGACCGGTTCACCATCCACTCCTGCCGCCACACCTACGCTTCGATGCTGTACCGGGCGTCGCGGTTCAACCTGCGGCTCGTCCAGAAACAGCTCGGCCACGCCTCGATCCGCACCACCCAGGTCTACGCCGACGTCCTCTCCGCCGATGCCCTGGAAGCGGTGAACGGGCTGCCCCAATGATCCGGCTCCCCTGGGCCCTCCTCCTGGCCGTGGCCGTCGCCGGCTCAGGGCAGGCCCAGCTCACGGTGTCCGGGGAGCTCGGCTGGCAGGGCCTGGCCGTCCCCGGGGCGGTGAACCCGCTCGCGGCCACGGTGACGAACGGAGGCGGCGTCCCGTTCGCGGGCGAGCTCGTGGTCTGGCAGCGCATCGGCTCCGGATGGCGCGGTCAAGCGGAGCGGGAGCTGCGGGTGCCGGTGCTCCTCGCCCCCGGGGGGCGGGCCCGGCTACGCCTGCCGTGGCCGGTGGAGCCAGGACTGCGGACGGTGGAGCTCCGGGTGGAGGCCGACGGCCACACTGCGGCCCGGGCCGAGGTCCCGGTGCGCCTCGCAGGGGAACGGATCGCCGCGGCGGTGGGCCCCCCGCCCACGCCCGCTCCCCCTGGCCCGCTCGTTGTGCTGAACCCGGACGACCTCCCCGATGACCCGCTCTTCCTTACCCCGTTCGCCACCGTGTACTTGGCCCCCGCGGCCTCCCTGGCGCCCAAGGCCGGCGAGGCCCTCGCCGCCTGGGCGGCGTTCCTGGGCGGCCGAATCGTGGGGCGGGACGCGCCTCCGACGGTCCACACCCTGTCCCCGGACGACCTCAGCGCCATCCTCCGCGGGCACCGCGCGCGGCGCCCACCCCTTGCGGCACTGGCCCTGGCCACGGTCGCGTACCTGGTGGCGCTGGGGTACGCCCTGCCCGCGCTGGCCCGGGGGGAGCGGGCGTGGCCGCTGGCCGCGGTGGCCTCGGTTGCGCTCGGTTTTGCCTTGATTTACCTGAATCTGGTCGGAATGCCAGAAACCCAAATATCTGTTCAGTTAAGCATTCAAAGGTCAGACATCGCTCGGTTTAATATGGATTGGTTGGCAGTGGGGGACCGGCGGGGAGGGGTGTGGCGGGGGGAGGGGATGTGGGTGGAGGTCCTGCCGGGGGGCGGGGACTGGGCGGGGCGGGAGGTGGCGTGGACCTGGGGACCGGACGGACCGCAGACGACGCTCTCCATCGCCCCAGGCCAGGTCCGGTTCTTGTGGCGGCTGTCCCCGGCCGCGGAGTTCACGGGCGTGGCGCTCACGGTGCGGGACGGGGGGCTGGTGCGCGCCGACGGAGAACCGATGGCCATGGCGGAGTTGGCCCTGGCCCACCGCCGCCTGCTTGGGGCGGTGGACCCGCTCCTCGCCGACGGGGACCGGGTGGTGCTCGCCTCCGGGGTGGACCGGGCCCCGGGGCGGGCGGCGTATGTGTACCGTCTGAGGTGGGAGGGGCCATGAGCAGGTTCCGGATCCCGGAGACGCTCGTCAACTCCTATCACGCCTTCGTGATCTTGGTTGGGCTGACCTTCCTCACCGCGCTCGTCTGGCCGGAACCTCCCGCCGCCGGGGGGGTGCTGGAGGCGCTGATGCGGGGGCCGTTCTTCCTGGACGCGGTGGCGTTCCTCCTGGGGGTCCTGGCCCTCCACGTGGGGGAGGCCGAGCACGGGTTCGGGCGGGCGGCCCCGCCCTGCCGGGCGTTGCGGATGGGCGCGCTCGTCCTCCTTGGGATCGCGCTGATCCTGCCGTTCTTGATCGTGCACCGGGTGGAGGCCGGGGGCGGGTGGGGGCAACTGGTCTTGGTCGTCCTGTTCCTGTTTGCCTACGGCCTCTTCTGGTCCCTGGTTGGCCACGCCGCCGCGGGGAAGGTAAAATTCGATGGACTTCGGTTCTTTGTCAAATACGGCGGCCTCATCGTGCTCACCTTCCTCCCCGTCGTGTTCGGCCTGCCGCTCAGCCCGTTCCCCGTGTTGGCCGGCCTGTGGGAGGGCACGCTGACCGGGGCGGTGGGCCTCCTCCTGTACGTGGCCGTCGACCTGGGAGCCCTGGGATGGTGGTTATGGACGAGGCGGGCGTAATCCTGCGCAGCACCAAAGGGTGGCTCCGGGCGCGCCACGCCCTTCGGGGCGCCCTGGCTGGGGCGACGGCCGGGCTGGCCGCGGCCATCCTCGGCCGAGCGGCCGGGACCTCCCTCCCCGGGTATGCCTGGGCCGGGATCCCCCTCCTCGCCGTGGTCGGGGCCGGGTGGCCCCTGTCCTCGCCCCGCCTCCTCCTCCGCGTCGGCCGGCGACTCGGGTTAGGAGAACGGCTGGCCGCGGTCGAGGTGCTGGCCGGACGCGGGGCCACCGCCCTGCTGCGGCCACTGGTGCGGGAGATCCACGCCCTTCGGCCGCGGCCGTGGCGGCTGCTGTTGGGCCCGGCCGAGGCGGCGGGCGTGGCCATCGCTGGGGCCTTGCTCCTCGTCCTGGCCTATCTTCCCATGGGGGGGCCGCGTTCGGCCGTGCCCTCCGCTCCCGACGAGCTGGAGGTGGCGGCCCAGGCCGCACCGTCCGAACCGGCGCGGGCCGAGGCCGCGGCCCCGCGCGCCGCGGAACCGCCGCCCTCGGTCGCCGCCGATGCCCCCCTGCTCGAGTACTCCCCGTACCAAGACCTGCTCGCGGCCGTGCTCGGCCTCCCGGAGATCCCGCCCGGATCGCCCGGCCCCGGGGACCTCGCGGCCCGGTTGGCCCAGGAGGAGGGCCTGCTCCGTGAGCTCGCGGATAAGGTGGCCCGGTCCGCCCCAGGCGGGATCAGCGCGTCCGAACGGCAGGAATTGGTGCCGCTCGCCCAACAGGTGACCCGATCCGACCTGCGCGAGGCGGTGGTCAGGCTCCTCGAGCAGGGGGACGAGGAGTCCGCCCGCGAGGTGGAGGAGGCGCTGAACGCGGTGCTCGCGGCCGCGGAGCGGAGCGGGGAATCCGGCGGCGGCACGGAACCCCCGCCGGAGCCGTCGGAGGAGACGGAAGCGGCGGTGGCCGCGGGTGCCCCCACCCCAGGCCGCGCGGGCGAACGGGGTGAAGGGGCGTCCGAGCCCCCGGAGGACAAGTTCGGCGAGGACCCGGCCGACCAGGAGGGGGACCTCGCCGGCAAGAGCCCCGGAGGGCCGCTGGCCGGGGGCGAGGGCGACCAGGCCCCGCCGTCCTCGGGGGCGGCGGTGCCGTTGCCGGTGAACCCAGGCGAGGGGCCGGCGCGGGCGTACGTGGTGACCGGCGTCCCGGGCGAACCGCCCGCCTCCGGGGAAGCCGGCCAGCCCGGCCTCGCCCCGTACGAGGTGGACCTGGTCCTGCGGGCCCGGGACATCCCGGCGGAGCTCCAAGATCGGGTACGGCGGTACTTCGAACTCATCACGGGTGGAGGTGGTGGCGGGTGATTACGGACAAGGACCTGGCCCGAGCCCAGAGCGCGTTTGCCACCATGCGGGAGCGGATCGCCGCTGTGATCGTCGGTCAGGAAGCGGTGGTGGAGGTGGCGCTGTGGACGATCCTCGCCCGGGGGCACCTCCTGCTGGAAGGGGTGCCAGGGCTGGGGAAGACCCTGCTCGTGCGCACCTTGTCCCGGGCCCTTGGGCTTTCCTTCTCCCGCATCCAGTTCACCCCGGACCTCATGCCGGCGGACATCGTGGGCACCACCGTGTTCTCCCAAGATAGCGGGTTCCGGTTCGTTCCCGGCCCGATCTTCGCGAACGTGGTCCTCGCCGACGAGGTGAACCGGGCCACCCCGAAGACCCAGTCCGCGCTCCTCGAGGCGATGCAGGAACGGCAGGCCACGGTGGGCACGGGGACCCACCTCCTCCCCGAGCCGTTCATCGTCTTGGCCACGCAAAACCCCATCGAGATGGAGGGCACCTATCCCCTGCCAGAGGCCCAGGTGGACCGGTTCCTGTTCAAGGCGGAGGCGAGCTTCCCAAGCGAACGGGACCTGATCGAGATCATCCGCCGCAACACCGAGGGCGGGGGGATCCAGCTCCCGGACCCGGCCCTGAGCCAGGAGGAGGTGCTCCTCGCCCAGAAGGTGGTGGGGGAGTACCCGGTGCCGCGGCCCCTCCTGGAGTACGCGGCCCGGTTGGTGTTGGCCACCCATCCCTCTGGGGCGCGGGCCCCGGAGGTGGTGCGGCGGTACGTGCAGTACGGGGCCAGCCCCCGGGCCGGGTTGGCCCTCATCCTCGGGGCCAAGGCGCGGGCGTTCCTGGCAAGCCGCTACCACGTGGGGGTGGAGGACATCCAGGCCGCGCTGCGCCCAGGACTTGTCCACCGGGTCCTCCTCAACTTCCGCGCCGAGGCGGAGGGGGTCACCCCGGGACAGATCTTGGAGGAGGTGCGCAAGGCTGTCCCCACACCATGAGCGAGGCGCTGTTGAGCGAGGCCGAATTGCGGGCGCTGGCCCACGCCCGGCTGACGTTCAAGCGGCCGCGGGCGGCACTCCCCGGCGGCCACCTCGCGGCGCGGTCCGGGGTGTCCCTGGAGTTCGCGGACATCCGCCCCTATCAGCCCGGGGACGACTTCCGCCTGATCGACTGGGCGATCTACGCCCGCCACCACAGGCTCGTGACCAAGGTCTACTTCCGGGAGGTGGAGGCCCCGTTGTACCTCCTCGTGGACGCCAGCCGGTCCATGGGCCAGGGCCAGCCGGGGAAGCTCCGGTTCTCGGCACGCCTCGCCGGGGCGCTGGCGTTCGTGGCGTTCCGCGGCCAGGACCGGTTCGGCGTGTACCCGTTCCGCGACCGACCGCTCGATGGCCCTGCTCCCCGGCGGGGCCGGGCTGCCCTGGTGAACGCGTTCCGGGCGCTTTCGAACCTGCCACCGGAAGGGATTACGGACCTGAACGCGTCCCTCGTCTCCTGGGCGGAAACGCACCCCGAGCCGGGGATGTGCGTGGTGGTCTCGGATTTCCTTTGCCCCACTGGGTATCGGGAGGGCCTCCTCGCCCTTCGCCATGGCCGGCACGCGGTGACCGCGGTCCAGGTGCTGGCCCCGGATGACCTCGACCCTCCCCGCCTCGGCGAGGCGCGGTTGGTGGACGTGGAGACCCGGCGCGGGCGGTCGCTGATCCTGGCCCAGGGGGCGTGGCGGGCGTACCGGGAGGCGCTCCACCGCTGGAACGAACGGCTGAGCACCACGTGCCTAGAGCTGGGGATCGCGTACTTCCTGTGCCGATCGGAGGCGTCCCCGGTGGAAGCAGCGCTGACCGTGGTGGCGGGGTGGGGCCGATGAGCTTCGCGTTCCCCATGGCCTGGGCATGGCTCGCCTCCGGGCTGGTCGTCCTCCTTCTCCACCTCTTCCGGCGGCGGGAGCGGGAGCTTTCCGTGTCCGCCCTGTTCCTGTGGGAGCAGGTGCCGCCCGATCGGGCGAGCTACCTCGAACGGCTGCGCTGGCGGTTCGACCTCTTGCTCTGCCTCCAGCTCCTTGGGGTGATCCTGTTCGCGTTCGCCCTGGCCCAGCCGCTCCTCCAGGTGTCCCGGACGGCTGGGGCCACGGCCATTGTGATCGATGGATCGGCGTCCATGGCCGCGGACGGCCGGGTGGAAGAGGCGGTGGCCGCCGCCCGGCGGGCCATCGCCGCCTCCAGCGGGCCGTGGACGGTGGTACGGTGGGCGGACCCTCCCGAGCTCCTCGTGCCTTCCACCTCTAAGCGGGAGGAAGCGCTGGCCGGGCTGAGCCAGTTCCGGCCTACTTTGGGCGGCCGTCCTCCCCTCGGGCAGGCGTTGGCCCTCCTTCCCGACCCCGGGGTCCGGATCGTGGTCATCACCGACGACCCGCCCCCGGACCCGGGCGTGGACGTGGTCGCCCTGCCCCCCAAGGACAACCTGGCCATCCTCGCGTTCTCCGTGCGGCCCGAGCCCGACGGATCGGGCTACCCGGCCCTGGTGCGGGTGCGCAACGACACCCCGCACTACCAAGACGTGCAGCTCGTCTTGCGGGCCGGAGACGGCACCTACCTGCAATCGCGCCTTCTCGCCCCCAAATCCGAGGACACGTTCGTGTTCCCCTACGTCGGCGCCCTCGGCCCAACGTTCCGGGTGGAGCTCCTGCCCGGGGACGCGTTCCCGTGGGACAACGTGCGCTACTTCACCCTGGCCGAGGCCGGGAGCACGGTCCGGGTGCGGTGGCTGGGAGAGGAGGACCGGTACCTGTGGGCAGCCCTGCAGGCGGCGGCGCCGGCGGTGCGGGTCCGCGAGCCGCCGTGGGACCTCACGGTGGCGGTGCGCGTAGACCTGCCCGCCTCCCCGAACGGCCCGGCGCTGTTGGTGGGGGCCGGCTCCCCCGAGGCCCCGTTGGGTGGGTTCGTCCCGGCGGGGGCTATCCACGGGGGGGAAAGCCCGCTCCTCCGGCACGTGGTCCCGGGGAACTTCCAGGCCGCCGCCGTCCGACCACCGCTGCTCCCGGATGGGGCGGAGGTGGCCCTATGGGCCGACGACCGGCCGGCCCTCGCCCGCTGGGAAGCCGCCCCCGGCCGCCGGGTCCTCCTGACCCTCGACCTTCCTCGGTCCAACCTCCCGCTGACCGTGGACTTCCCCATCCTCCTCAGCAATGCCTTGGCCTGGCTTCTCCCTCACCGCCCCGGCCAGGACCTCCGAGTGGGGGAGGCGATGGAGCTGGTCGAGGGGGCCGAGGTCCTGACCCCAACCGGGCCGGTAACCGGGACCTGGGTCCCGGATCGCCCCGGGCTGTACGAGCTCCGCCGTGACGGACGACGGGAGCGGATCGCCGTCAACGTCCCCTGGGAGGAATCGCTCCCCGGGGCTGCCCCCTCGGCCCCACCTGTCGTGCCCCAGCGAGCTACGGCGGCCCTCCCGATCTGGCCATGGTTGGGTCTGGCGACGCTCTTTGTCCTGGCGGGGGAGTGGGCGCTGGCCTGGCGGAGGGGTGGGTGATGCGGTTCCTCGTCCCGTGGGGGCTCGTCGGGCTGATCCCGGCCCTGGCCGTGCTCGCCTTGTCCCTGCGCAAGGGACGGCCGCTCCTCGGTCGGGCCCTCACCCTGACCCTGCTCGCCCTGGCGTTCGCCCAGCCCGAGGTGTCCCTGCGTCGGAGTGAGGAAACGATCTTCCTCCTCCTCGACCGGTCGGCGAGCGTGGGGGAGGAGGCGGAGGCAGCGCTGGAGGAGCTGCGGACGGCCCTCGCCGGGCGGGGCGCCCGGGTGGGGGTGGTGTCGTTCGGGGGCTCGCCCCAGGTGGACCGATGGCCGGGCCCGGGCATGCCGGGGGCAGCGGCCTCCCTGGCCCAGGTCGAGCGTTACGCCACCGACATCGGGGCGGCGGTGGACCTAGCCCTGGCGTTGGCCCCGTCCGGGCCGACCCAACTGGTGCTGGTGTCCGACGGCCGAGCCACGCACGGGGACGCGCTGGCCGCGGCGGCCCGGGCCCGGGCCCGGGGCATCCCCATCTCCGCGTTCCCGGTGAGCCGGGCCGACCTGTTGCGGGTAGCTGACCTGTCCGGCCCGCGGGACGCCCCGCTGGGTACGGTGACCCTGGAAGCCATGATCGAGGCCAGCTATCCGGTGACCGCCACCGCGGCGTTGTTCCGGGGAACCGAGCTCGTCCAATCGGACCAGGTCCAGATCGAACCCGGCCGGACCCGGGTCGCGTTCGCCGACCGCCCCCCGGCCCCGGGCATCCACGTGTATCGGCTGGAGGTCGTCGTCCCAGAGGACCCGGTGCCGGAGAACAATGCCCTCACCTGGGCGGTGACGGTGGGGGAGGCCCCGGCGGTGTTGGTGGTGGGCCAAGGGGAGAGCGCGGTAGATCAGCTCCTCGCCGCGGCCGGGGTGGCCTTCGCCCGGCGGGATTTCCTTTCCTGCGAGGACTTGGGCGACGTGCGGCTGGTGATCCTGGACGACTACCCGCTGGGGCTGATCGGGGAACGAGCCCTGGCGGGGCTGCGGGTGTACGTGGCCGGAGGTGGGGGGCTCCTGGTCATCCAGGGCCGCCGGGCGGTGGCCGGCTACGTGGGGCCGGTGGAGGAGCTGCTGCCGGTGACCTACGCGGTGCCGGAGCGCCTGGAGGAGGCGACCGCAGCGGTGCTGTTCGTGCTGGACCGGTCGTCGTCCATGGCCGGGCGCTCCCAGGGGATGGCCAAGATCGACCTCCTCAAGGAGGCCGCGGCGGCGGCGGTGGAGGTGATGCCCCCTGAGGACATCGTCGGGGCATTGGCGTTTGACCGGTTCGTGCACTGGCTGGTGCGCCCGGCCCCGGTGGCCGAGGCGGCAGAACCCCTGTTCCAGGCCCTGCGCGGGCTTTCCCCGAGCGGGGGCACGGACGTGTACCCGGCGATGGAGGAGGCGCTTTCGACCTTGGCCGAGGTGCCCGCCCGCATCCGCCACATCATCGTCATCTCCGACGGGAAGACCCTCCGCGAGGACCGGGATTTCCCTATCCTGTATCGGAAGGTTGCCGAATCCGGGATCGGGGTGTCGGCGATCGGCATCGGGAGGGACTCCGACGTGGAGGTAATGGCCGGGCTGGCCCAGGCCGGCCACGGACAGTTCCTGCTCTTGGCGGACATCCAGGACCTGCGGCCGGTATTGGTGCAGGAGACGGAACGGGTGGTGCGGCCGCGGTTTGTCGAGCGGGAGACGTCGGTCCTCCCCGGGCCGGCCGCCCGAACCTTGCCGCTTGCGGAGGCGCTCCCGCCGCTTTCCGGGTACACGCTGACGTTCCCCAAGCCGACCGCGGAGGTGGGGCTGATCACCCCAGCCGGGGACCCCCTGGTGGCCACGTGGCGGATCGGCCTCGGCCAGGTGGCGGTGATCAACACCGACCTCGCCGGGGTTTGGTCACAGGGGTGGCTGTCCTCCCCGGCGCTGGGGCGCCTGTGGGGGGCGTTGGTCGGCGGGCTGTGGACGGGACGGCGACCGGTCCGGGTGGACTGGAAGGTAGATGGAAGCTCGCTCAAGCTCGCGGTGGAGGTGGAAGAGGGAGGGCGGTGGGTGAACGGGCTGAGCTTGAGCGGGGAGCTCGTGAGCGGGGGGGAGCGTCGGACGCTCGTCTTCAGCCAGGTGGCCCCGGGCCGGTACGAGGCGGAGCTGCCGGTCCCCGCGCCAGGGGCGCACCTGCTCGCGGTGAGCGAGCCCTCCGGCCGGTACGGGGGGGCGTTCCCCGTGGCCCTCCCTTATCCGGAGGAGCTCGCGGCGTTCGGGGCGGACCTGGACGCCCTGCGCCAGATCGCCCGCGTGTCCGGAGGGACGATCATCGCCGATGAGCTTCTGCCCCCGCCGCCGGGGACGGGTCAGGACTGGCTTCCTCTCGGCCGGGCGCTCCTGTGGGGGGCAGCGGGCACCCTGCTCCTCGACCTCGCCCTGCGCAAGCTCGTCCGCTAGCGCGTCTCCACCAGGATGCGGACCACGGTTTTGACCCAAAACGCGCCCACCGAGTCCACCCCGTATTCGGCGTTCCCCACCCGCCCCTGCTCGGGAAGGATGACGAGCCGTGGCCCATCCGGCCACTCCGGGATCTCTCGGCCGTCCATGGCGTAGGCCAGCACCAGCGGATAGGCCGGGTCGTACACGCGCTCCTCTGGGAGCTCGACCGTGTACCCATCGGCCCCTTCCACCCGGACCTGGGTCACCCGGACGCCGGGGAAGTACCGTTCGAGCAGGACCGTCAGGGCGACCCCGCGGTACCGTCCCGCATCGCGCCAGTTCCCGTACTGGTTCTGGTAGGCGCCCTCCCGTTCGATGGCCGGCAGGGCCGTGAGCTCGGCGAGGGTCACCCGCACCGTCCGCGGGCCTTCGAGGACCAGCGTCGGCCCGGCCGGGGCCAGGCTGCGGACGATGGCGTACGCGGCCAGCCCGAGGAAACCGGCCCCGAACAAGACGAGCCTCGTCCAGCGGCTTACGGCCATCGTCCCCCTCCGGCGGCGAACCAGCCCGCGGTGGCGAACCCCACCGTCGCCAAGATCAGTAGCCCCACGTCGGCCGGCTCCCACGGGATGGCGTTGAGGCTCGTCCGCCGGGGATACCGGCCGAACCCCCGTGCCTGCATGGAGAGGGCCACCGCGTCCGCCCGGGCGAGGGCGGCGGCCAACACCGGAAGGGCCGTCCAGCGGACATGGGCGAGGAGGTTCCACGGCCGCAAGAGGAGCCCCCGCGCCCGCTGGGCCTCCCGTACCCGCTGGTACTCCGTTTGGAACAGGGGCAGAAACCGCAGCGTCATCACCAGGACGTACGTGTACCGGTAGGGCAGCCGGGTTTGGGACAGGGCAGCGGCGAACGCGTCCGGCGGGGTGGTGGCCAGGAACAGGAGGCTCCCTGCGAGCACCCCCAGGAACCGCAGGGCCATCTCCGCCCCGGCCCGGAGCCCGTCCTGCGTTAGGGTGAACGGGCCGAGGCCCGCCACCGGCTCCCCGGGGGCAAGCAGCGCCTGCACGAGGAACACGAACCCGCCAAACGCCAGGGCGGCGTGGAACGCCCGCCGGGAAAGGAGGCGTCGCCGCCCAAGGGCCACCGCGGTGAGGACGAGGCCGCCCTTGACCGCGAGGCCGGGGGCGGCCACCACCGCCGCCGCGTAGGCGCAGAGCAGGGCGAACTTGGCCAGGGGGTGCCTCATCTTCCCTCCCAGAACTCCGGGGTGAACGCGTCCCGACCTTGGCTGGCCAGCGTCCGGAACACCTCCCCCGGTGAGCCGAGCAGCGCCTCTTCCCCGAGGTACAGCACCCGGTGGGCGAGACGGGCCACGGCCGGGATGTCATGGGACACGAGGATCGCCCCGCTTCCCTCCTGGACGGCACGGACGAGCTCCGAGGCGATCCACCGCCGGTTCGCCCAATCCTGGCCGATGAACGGCTCATCGAGGAGCGAGAGACGCGGCCGGCGGCTCAGGGCGAGGATCACCGTCAGGCGGCGTCGCTCCCCCACGCTCAGCCGCAACGGGTGCTCGTGGGCAAGGTCGACGAGGCCGGCCCGGGTCAGCCATGCCCGGCCATCCCCGTCCACCCGGGGCCGTCCCAGGATGAGTTCCTCGGCCACCGACGCCGCGAACAACTGGTGATGGGGCATTTGGAAGACCAGGCCCACCCCGTCGCCGGGGCGGTGGCCAGCGGCCAAGGCGATGGTCCCGGCGTGGGGTGAGGTCAGGCCGGCCAAGAGCCGCAGCAGGGTCGTCTTTCCGGCGCCGTTGGGGCCGATCACCCCCAGGATCTCCCCCGGGGCGAGGTCGAACGAAAGCCGATGGAACAGGTCGTTCCCGCCGGGGTAGGCGAACGAGAGCCCCCGCACCGCGAGCAGGCGTCCGCCTCGGGGCGGGGCCGGGCGGGGTAGATCGTCGGCCGGGGCGGCCGCGTGGGGAATGCCGCGGCGGTCGGCGGCCAGGCGGCCCGCGGCCAGCCTCAGGAACCGCGGGCGCAGCCGGGCCAGCGGACCCAGCCGGTGCTCGGCCACGATCACCGTTCGTCCCTCCGCGTGGAGTTCCGCCACCAACCCAAGCAGCCCGGCCGCGGCCGGGGGATCGAGGTGAGCGGTGGGCTCGTCCAGGAGCAGGACCTTCGGCGCCAGGGCCAATGCTGCGGCCAGGCTCAATCGCTGCTTCTCCCCTCCGGACAGGGTCCAGGTAGCCCGGTCGGCCAGCGCGGTCAATCCCACGGTAGCCAGCGCCGTCTCCACCCGACCGGCGATCTTCGCCCGGGGGAACCCCAAGTTCTCCGGGCCGAACGCGACCTCATCCCGCACCCGCAGGGTGCAGATCTGGGCCTCGGGGTCCTGCTGCACGAGCCCGATCCCGTCCGCTCGGCGGTACAGCGAGGGTGGGGCCGGCTGGCCGAACAGGAACACCTCCCCGGCCACCCGGGCCGGGATCCCCTCGGGCACGAACCCGAGCAGGGCATGGAACAGGGTGCTCTTCCCCGACCCGGACGGGCCGGCCACCACCACGAGCTCCCCCGCCGGGATGCTCAGGGAGAGGGCGGCGAGCGCCGGCCGCGGGCGCCCTTCGTAGTGCACGGTGAGGTCCCGCACCGCGATCGCGTTCATCGCACGATCAACGCCGCCAGGTCCCGGACCCATAGGGATCCTGGATACCCTTTGGCCACCAACCGGAGCGTGCTGCCGTCCCGCACCACCAGGACGCGGGTGTCCGCGGTCACCTCGGCCAAGGGAAACTCGGCCTGGTAGCCGTCGCGGGCGCGGGCGATCAGGACCTGCGCCCCGGGCTTCGGGCCGGCCCGGGCGAGGATCGCCTCCACCGGGATCCCGGTGTACTCCTGCTCCGGGACGTAGGTGACCGCCCCGCTCAAGGTCGCGCGGACGGTCGTCTCCTGTCCGGCCCAATCCTGGTAGCGGAAGGAAAACGGCCGCTCCACCCTTCCCTCCACCTGTACGGCACCGGGAGAGAGCGGCCGGTACACGGCGAGGGAGTAGCCAACGCCGCCGGCGAGGAAGACCAGGGCCAGCCCCCCGGCCAGCCAGGCCCGGGCGCCGGTGGCTTGGACGTGGGGAGCATGGGCCAACCCGGCCCGGCGCAACGCGGCCAAGAGGTCATGGGCGAGCCACCCGCCGAGCACGAGGCCGGAGGCTGCGGCCAGCCCGGCCATGATCAAGATGTAGCCCACCGGGACACCAGAGAAGTACAGGGCCTGGAACACGAGCACGTTGGACGCCGAGGCCACCGCCCCCGAGAGGAGGAACCCCCACAACCGCCGCCGTGGGTCGAGGGACATCCCCAAATCCACGAACGCCCCCTGGACCGCGGACACGAGCAGGATCACGACCCCGTGGGTCCCTCCCATGAGGAACTCCACCGCCCCCTTGGCGAGGCCGGTCAACGTGGCCGCCCCGAACCGCCCCACCAGCGCCGCGGCGAGGAGCGGCCACACCACGTGCAAGCCCGCCAGGATCTGGCCCGCGCCGAACGGCACCCCCACGAACCGGTTCACCAGATTCCCCAGATACCCGACGTACGCGGACAATGCCCCGCCCACCGCGGCGAGCAGGGCCACCACCACGAGATCACGGACGGAGAGGCGCCCTAATCCGGCCGGATGACGATCTCCGCCACCCACTTCACCCTCCGCAGGCCCTCCGGAACCGGGGCGGCATCGTCCCACACCAGGAGGAGCGGCCCGCCATCGGCTGCGGCCAGGAACCGCCCGTCCACCTGGAGGGCGAGGATGTACCGGTCATCGCGAGCCAGGTACCGGACGGGAATGCGCTGGCTGAACCCGTCCGCGGCCCGGATCTCCACCGTGTACCCGCCCGCGGCGAGCGCGTCGTTGAAGTCGGCGTCGTCGTAGTGGATCCCGAGCTCGGCCGGCGGGAACCGGTCGTCGTCCACGTAGGCGAGGAGGCGCCACAGCGGAAGGCCGGAATAGGCGTGGGCCTCCCCGTTGCGGGTGGCCGTCACCGTGCGGGCGTGGCAGGGACAGCCCACCCCGGCCTCGAGCTCGGCCCGGGTGAACGTCCGCTCCACCTGGCCCTGGAGGCGGAGGGTGTAGCTCTCGTACGTCCCGTGCACCTCCACCCGTATCACCATCCGCGCCGACCGGGCGCTCTCGAACCGGGGGTTTCCCGGTCCCACCTTGACCAGGCGGAAGTAGCCGGGGTCGAACGGGAGGTAGACGCCATCCTGCTTGAAGGCGAGGATCCAGATCCAGTCCTGCTCCACGAGGTCGCCGTACCTGTAACGCATCCGGTATCCGTCTGCGGCCACCGCCTCCACCTCTGTATCCGGGGGCCATGGCCCGAGGAGGTCGGCGAGGGGGATCCCGGTATAGCGGGCGCCGATCTCGCGGCCGACCCGGTTGACGAACGTCCCCGGCCCGGTGACGGCGGCGAAATGCGTCTCCAGTTCCCGCATCGTGTAGGTGCGCTCCTCCGTGGAGGCCACGGTGACCGTGGCCTCCTCCGGCCAAGCCCCGACGGCGGGCAGGGCCGCAAAGCTTGCGTCCCAATTCACCACGAGCCACTGCACGGCTTTCACCAACAGCCCAGTGGTGGAGGGAAGGCCCTGGAAGAAGTGGGCCCGTTCGCCGAGGGCGGCGAGCATGTCCTCGTTGGACACTGCGCCGTCCGCCGGGAGGAACACGAGCTCCGGCCCCTCCTCCCACGCTGGAATCCTCACCCCGTCACGCTCGAACGCGAGGATCGGTGTTCCCAACGGGGACTGGCCCGTCACCACCGCCCGGGGCAAGGCCTTGGTGTAGCCGTCCACGGCGATGACATGGAGGAGGTCGCCCTCCTGCATCCCGCCCAGGGCCTCGACGAGGGGGGCGAGGGGGATCCCCCGGTAGCTGTGGGCGGGTTTCCAGTTGGGGTCATTCGGGGACAAGGTCGGCCCTTGATAGCGCACGGTGCCCGATAGGGTCGGCCACAGGTCGTCGGCCAGGTCCACGGCCAGGGATCGGTCCCCGACCTGGACCAGCACCGCCTGGGCCCAAGCCCCCACCGCCAGGGCGACGAGCACCACCGCGAGCAAAGATCTCCTCATAACGAGCCCTCCTTCACGGGATGGGTACGCACCACGGGGATGGGAACCGCCGCCCACCACCCTTGGCCGACGGCGAACGGGGTGCCGTCTGGGTTCCCGACGAGCACGTTGAGCGCGAACCCGCGGCAGGCGAGGACTACGTTCACCAAGTCTCCCAGCCGGCGGACCTTCATGACCTGGCCGGGGATCAGATTGCAGCCAATCAGGCCGGCGGGCCGCGCTTGGCTCAAGACGACCGCCTCTGGGGGGATGACCAGCCACAGAAGGTCGGCGTGGCTGAACGAGATCGCCTGCAAGGTCTCGTCCCCAAGCCGGACGTGTTTCAGGGCCCCCTGGCTTGCGACGGTCCGGGCGAGGAACGTGTTCTTCCGCACGAGCTCCGGATGGACGGGGGAGAAGGCCTCTTCGCCGCCGAACGCGAGCCGTCCGGACCAGAGCAGGGACTCCACCACTTCTTTCGGGGTCCCTGCGGCCACGAGAAGGTCGGCCATGGACAGGCCGAGCACTTGGGCCAGGGCGCGGATCTCGGAAAGGGGTGGAGGCGGGCGGAGGCCGAGTTCGATGCGCGACAGGCGCGACGGCTCAATCCCGGCCTGGCGGGCCACTTCCCGCAGGCCGATCCCCTGGGCCAACCGGGCCTGACGCACGAGCTCTCCGAACTGGGCCACCGGCACGTCCCGAGTGTAGCCGGATTGTTGCCATTTGTCAACAGAGGCGAGAGACCCCATTTGGTCACC
>JANLFW010000023.1 GCA_024653305.1 Candidatus Acetothermia bacterium
CGCCCTGTTCCCGCCCCTGGTGCTGGATCGGATCAGTGCCGACTGGGCCCTCAGGGGTGGTAACGATCTTTTGGCCCATTGCACCTTGGATCGCCATGGCGACACGGGTACACTCCGGCCGACACGCCATGGACGAGGTGCAGGAAGGGCTGACGTTTCCGGACCAGGACGAGCTGGATGTCCTCAGGCTCTATCTTTCGGAGGTGACCCGCATCCCCCTCCTCACGGAGTCCGAGGAGCAGGACCTCGCCCGTCGCATGCGCTGTGGCGACCGGGCTGCTCGGGAACGCCTCATCGTCTCCCACCTGCGCCTGGTGGTGTCGGTGGCCCGCGAGTACGGCGAGACCGGCCTCGACCTCCTCGACCTCATCCAGGAGGGGAACCTAGGCCTGATCGAGGCGGCGGACCGGTTCGACCCCGAACGGGGCTTCCGGTTCTCCACCTACGCCCGATGGTGGATCCGCCAGGCGATCGGGGCGGCCATCGAGCGCCACTCCCAGATGATCCGGATCCCGGTGCACCTGTTCCGGGCCATCGTCCGCTTGCAGCGGCTCAAGGCGAGCTTCGGTGCCGAGGGGATCGAGGAATGGGCCGATCTCATCCTCGCTCCGGGGATGACCCTGGACCGGGTGCGCCAAGCGGAACGCACCGTGGCCGACGTGATCTCCCTCGACCTCCCGGTGGCGGAGGAAGAGGGTGGGGAGGCGCTCGAGGAGCTCATCCCCGACACGAGCATGCCCTCCCCGGAACGGGCCGCCCTGGAGGAGCTGTTCCGCGAGGAGCTCCTGGAGATGGTGGGGAGGCTCCCGCCCCGGGACGCCCAGATCCTGCGCCTCCGCTACGGCCTCGAGGGGGCGAGACCTCAGGCCCTGGCCGAGATCGGTGAGGCTCTCGGGGTCAGCCGCGAACGGGCTCGCCAGCTCGAAGAGCGGGCGTTGAGGCGCCTCAAGGAGGCGTGGGGGGAGAAAGCCCTGGAGTTCTACCGCCGGCTCATCACCGAGGCCTAGCGGCCCACAAGCTTTCGGAACTCCTCCTCGGTGAGCACGGGAATCCCCAGCTCTTGGGCCCGGGCGAGCTTGCTCCCAGGATCCGCCCCCACCACCACGTAGTCCACCTTCCGCGACACGGACCCGGACACCTTTCCCCCCAGGGCCTCCACCAGCTTCACCGCCTCGTCCCGGGTCAGCCCGGCCAGGGCCCCGGTGAACACGAACGTCTTCCCGGACAAGGGGCCCTCCACCGGCCGCCCCGCCTCCACGGCCACCCCGGCCGCCCGCAGCTCCTCGATCAGCCGCCGGTTGTCGGGGTTCCTGAAGAAGTCGACCACGCTCTGGGCGATGCGCGGCCCGACCTCGGGCACCGCGAGAAGCTCGCCGTACGTGGCCCGGGCCAGCGCGTCCAGGGATCCGAAGTGCTCGGCGAGCACCTCCGCGAGGTGCTCGCCGACGTAGCGGATCCCCAGGGCGAAGATCAGCCGTGCAAGCGGCATCCCCTTCGAGCGGTCGATCTGGTCGAGCAAGTTCTGGGCGGATTTCTCGCCCATCCGCTCCAGGGCAACCAGGTCCTCTTTACGGAGGCGGTAGATGTCGGACACGCGCCGCACGAGCCCGGACTCCACCAGGCGGTCCACCAGCTTCTCGCCCAGGCCCTGGATGTCCGCCGCCCGGCGCCAGGCGAAATGGCGGATGGATTCCTTAATCCGGGCTGGACAGGACACGTTCTCGCAGCGGTGGGCGACCTCGCCGGGGGGGCGCTCCACCGGCCCCCCGCAGGCCGGACATCGGTCGGGCATCGTGAATTCCCGCTCCTCCCCTGTGCGCCGTTCGGGGATGGACTTGATCACCTCGGGGATCACCTCCCCTGCCCGGCGCACCAGCACCCAGTCCCCGATCCGCACGTCCTTGCGCCGTACCTCCTCCTCGTTGTGCAGGGTGGCCCGGGACACGGTGGCCCCGGAGAGCTCCACCGGGGCGAGCAGGGCCACCGGGGTCAGGGCGCCGGTGCGGCCCACCTGGACCACGATGTCCCGCACCCGGGTCGTGGCCTCCTCGGCCGGGAACTTGAACGCGATCGCCCACCGGGGGGCGCGGGACACCTCCCCGAGGACCTCCCGCTGGGCGAAGTCGTTCACCTTCACCACCATCCCGTCCGACTCATAGGGGAGGCGGTCCCGCCCCCGGAGGAGCTCGTGGTAGAAGGCGATCACCTCGGGAAGCGACCGACAGAGCTTCCAGATCGGGTTCACCGGGAGCCCGAGCTTGGGGAACACGGTCAGGAGCTCGGACTGACTACGGATCTCGATCCCTTCGGCCCGGCCCACGTGGTAGCAGAAGAGCTTCAAGGGGCGCCCCGCGGTCACGCTCGGGTCGAGCTGCCTGAGGCTCCCCGCCGCGGCATTCCTGGGGTTGGCGAACAGGGGCTCGCCCTGTTTCTCCCGTTCTCGGTTCAGACGCCGGAACGCCTCCTTCTCCATGTACACCTCGCCGCGGACCTCGAGGAGGCGCGGGGGAGGGCCGTCCGGAGAGAACAGGCGCAATGGGACCTGTTTGATCGTGCGCAGGTTGCGGGTCACGTCTTCCCCCACCCGGCCGTCGCCGCGGGTCGAGCCCACGGTGAAGGCCCCGTCCATGTACACGAGCTCCACCGAGAGCCCATCCAGCTTTGGCTCGCACACGTACTCGACCTCGGCCGGGCCCAGCAGGCGCCGCCCCCGGTCCGCCCACTCGGCGAGCTCGTCTTCGCTGAAGCAGTTCTGCAAGGAGAGCATGGGGATGTGGTGTTCGACGGACCCGAACTCCTCCGCCGGAGGGGCCCCCGCCCGCTGGGTGGGGGAGTCCGGGGTCACGAACTGGGGGTAACGCTCCTCAAGTTCTTGGAGCTCGCGGAACAGGCGGTCGTACTCGGCGTCGGAGATCAGGGGCTGGTCGAGGACGTAGTAGTGGTAGTCGTACCTGCGGATGTCCGTCCGCAGCTGTTCGATCCGCCGTTGGACCTCCTCCAGGTCGGCCATGCCCGCTCACCTCGGCAGAGGGTACCCCTGTACCCGCCGGTGGGCCATCCCTTGGAGGGCCTCGGTGAACGCGCGTCGCAGCTGCGCCAAGTCGGCCATGGTGAGAGGGGCTCGGTCGAGCTGCCCATCGCGCCGCCGGTCCTCGATCACCTGATCCACCACCTCGGCCAAATCCTCCCGGTCCCGCCCCCGCGAGTACGCCTCCACCGAGTCGGCGAGCATCACCACCGCCGTTTCCTTGGTGTCCGGCAGCGGGGAATCGTAGCGGAACTCGTCCTCGGTCAGGCCCTGGCCAGCTCCCCGCTGGGAAAGGGAGCGCATCACGGTGGTGCCGTGGTGGGTGGCCGCGAACTTGAGCACGTCCCCGCGCAGGCCGTAGTGGCGGCCGAGCTCCACCCCGTCCTTGACGTGGGAGGCGAGGATGACCTTGGACATCGACGGCGGGAGCTCGTCGTGGGGGTTGGTCCCGTTTTGGTTCTCGCCGAAGAACTGGGGGCGGAGGAGCTTGCCGATGTCGTGGTACAGGCCCCCCACCGCCGCGAGCAGCGGATCCGCCCCCACCGCCCGCGCCCCGGCTTCGGAGAGCGCGGACACGTCCCGGGCGTGGTAGTAGGTGCCCGGGGCCTCGGCCCGCAGGCGCTCCAGCAGAGGATGAGATGGACTTAGAAGCTCGGCCAGGGTAAGGCGGCTGGTCCGGTCCACCGTGCGCTCCACGAGCGGAAGAAGGGTCCACACGATCACCGCCGAGGCGAGCCCGGACAGGAACGCTGCCCCTACCCCGAACACCCCGGACCCCGGCCACAGGGCGAAGGCCCCCAGCCCCCCGGCCACACCGGCCAGGGCCCCGGACAGGAGGAGGTCCCGGCCCCGGCGGGCCTGCTCGGCGAACAGGGCCATCGTCACCCCACCCAACAGCGCGGACAGGAGCGGGTTCCCGCCCACCATCGGTCCAGCCCACCCGAGGAGGGGGAGCAACAGGAGCATCGCTGTGGATTTGGACTGGAACAAGGCGGCCAGCCCGGCGGTGACCCCCCACGGGAGGAGGTAGGGGGAACCGATGGAACCGACCCGGGACAAGAGGGCCCCGAGGGCGATCACGCCCAGCCCCAGCCGCCGTTCCCTCGGCGGGGCTGCCCAGGCGAGGGCCACGGCCGGGCCCAGGATGCCCAGCATCCCCGCCGCGAGCTTGGGCCACGGGGTGAGGGCCGGTCCTCCCCGCCACGACCACGCCGAGGCGGCCGCGGCGACGAGAAGGGAGGCCACCCACTCCGGCCACGGCAAGCGCCCCAGGTTAGGAATCCGTTTCTGCGGCTTGACCCTACGCCTTCTCGCTGCGCTCATAAGCCTCGATGATCGCCTTCACCAACGGGTGCCGGACCACGTCCCGGCGATCGAGATGCACGATGACGATCCCGGGGATCCCGGCCAAGATGTGCTGCACCTCCGCCAACCCCGATGGGCGTCCCTCCAGGTCGACCTGGGTGATGTCACCGGTCACCACCGCCTTGGACCCGAACCCAAGCCGGGTGAGGAACATCTTCATCTGGGTGTGGGTGGTGTTCTGGGCCTCATCCAGGATCACGAACGCGTGGTTCAGGGTCCGCCCGCGCATGAACGCGAGCGGCGCGATCTCCACCCGCCCGGTCTGGATGTACTTGTCAAGCTCGGAGGCCGGGATCATGTCGTAGATCGCGTCGTACAGCGGGCGCAGGTATGGGTTCACCTTCTGGAAGATGTCCCCGGGCAGGAACCCGAGCTGTTCCCCGGCTTCCACCGCGGGTCGGGTGAGGACGATGCGCTTGATCTGCCCTCGCTGGAGCGCGTTCAGGGCCAACGCCACCGCGAGGTACGTCTTCCCGGTCCCGGCGGGACCGATGGCGAACACCACGTCGTTGTCCCGGATCGCCTCCACGTATTGGCGCTGGCCGGCCGTCTTGGGACGGATCGCCTCCCCCCAGTGGGTGACCTGGACCACGTCCGTCAGGACCCCGGCCAGGTCCTCCCCGTCTCGGACCTGAGCGATCAGGTACCGGACCTCGTCCGGGGTTGGGGTGTGCTTCCCCTGCGCCACCTCCACGAGCTTGCCGAACAAGCGCTCGAGCTGGCCGACCTCTTTCTCCTCGCCTTCGATCTGCACCCGGTCCCCGCGGGCCACGATGCGGGCGTCGGTGAACGCCTGGCTGATCAGCCGCAGGTTGCGGTTGTACTGGCCGAGCACCCCTACCGCCACGTCATAACTGCCCAGAGCAATCTCGCTCGTCTTCCTACCGATCGATCATCACCCCCAACATGTGCCCCTCGTCCACCTGGACGAGGCGCGTCGCCACCATTGTACCCCGCGGCGCCGTCCGGGCGCCCCGCACCCCTACCCACAGGTAGTTCTCGGCGTGGCCCCACAGGAGGCCCCTGTCCTCTTCCTCTACCAGGACCTGGAGCACCTCGCCCAGGAACCGGCGCCGCGCCGCCCGCGACCAGCCGGCGGCGAGATCGGCGAGCTCCGCCGCCCGTTGCGCCGCCACCTCCGCTGGCACCGGCGGGCGTAACCCCGCCGCCGGGGTCCCCGGCCGAGGGGAGAACCGGAAGATGTGGACGTTCAGGGGCTCAAGGTCGGCGAGGAGCTCCGCCGTGCGCCGGAACGCGGCATCGTCCTCCCCGGGGAACCCGACCATCACGTCCGCGCCCAACGTCGCCCGGGGCACGGCAGCGAGAAACGTCTGGGCCCGCTCCCGGTACTCGGCCGCGGTGTACGCCCGCCCCATCCGCTGGAGGGCCCGGTCGTCGCCGGATTGCAGGGGCAGGTGGAGGTACGGGCACAGCCGCGGTTCCCGGGCGAACAGGGCGACGAGCTCGCCCGACACCCCCTCTGGGTTGAGGGAACTGAGGCGGAACCGGACCCCGTCCACCTGGAGGAGTTCCCGCAGGAGGTCGACGAGGGACGGCCGATTGGGCAGGTCCTGGCCGTACTGGGCGAGGTTGATGCCCACGATGACGATCTCCCGATGGCCGGCGCGGGCGAGGGCCGCCGCCTCATCCCGGGCCACGGCCGGGGTCTTGCTGCGCAGCGGGCCCCGCACCTGCCACGTGCGGCAGAACGCGCAGCCCACCGTGCAGCCGTCCTGGACCTTGAGCAGGGCCCGCGCCCGTTCCGCAGGCCCCACCACCCGCTCCTCGTCCATGGGGATCCAGCCCCCGTCGGGGGGCGGCCGACCTTGCAGGAAGGCCTCGATCCACGAGCGCAGCCGGGCCTTGTCCCGGTTGCCCACCACGAGGTCGGCCCCGGCGGCACGGAGGCGTGCCCCGGCCCCGTCCGCCCCGCACCCCACGGCGACCACGAGGGCCTGGGGATGCTCCCGCTTGAGCCGACGTACGCGCTGGCGCGCTTTGCGGTCGGCGAGAGAGGTGACGGTACACGTGTTCACCACGTGCAGCTCACCCGCGTAGGGGAGATCGGCCAGCTTCTCCTGGAGGAGCTGGGCTTCGTACTGGTTCACGCGGCAACCCAAGGAATGGACAAAGACCTTCATTCTGCACGGCGCCCCGGTTCCATCAAAATGTTGCCCAGGAACACAGTCCCCTGGGGTCGATACCTAGAGTTTACCTTCAGGAGGGGAGCTTGCCCAGTATTTTCGTAACGATTCACGCAGCCCTTGGCTCCTCGATATGGATGGAGAACGGCTCGCTGCACACGAACCTGAGCTCGGCGGCCCTTAGATCCGGGGCTGACTCTGGATTGAACATGTTCGGGTTGAGCATCCCCTGAAGCACGGGAACAAGGTGAAGAAAATGTGAAGCGCTAACTAGAGAACCCGTTCGTCTGGCTGGATTCCGTGTGCCGTTCCACGGTGAACCGGTACAGCTGGCATGGCGCGTCCGGGGGCAGGCCGGCCTTGAGCTTGGCAATCCAGAGCTGCTCCTCCACCGTGTCCACCCCGGGGAGGTCGGGGAGGAGTAGCCCCCGCCGCCACCCGCTCTCCACGATCACCCCGTACCGCTTGGGGTCGAGGTCCCTCGCGGTGCACGGCTCGGGCGGGGACAGGACGTCCACCGACACGTCGAGCTCCGGCAGTTCCTCCGGCTGCACCGGGGGGAACCTAGGATCGGCGGTGGCCGCGCGGATCGCGTTCTCGATGATCTCCTCGGCCAAGTTGGGCTCGGTGGGAAGGTAGGTCCCGATGCAGCCGCGGAGCTCCCCCCGCTTCTTCAGGGACACGAACGCCCCCGCCTGCCGGGCGAGGAGCTCCGGCGCCAGGTCTGGCGGGGGCGAGAACCGGCGGCGATCCCGCACGTAGGCGACGATGCTCGATCGGGCCAAAGCCACGTAGGGATCAGGATTCCTCACGGAGTGAAGGGTATCCAACCCGCCCCCGCTGTCAACCCCGGTTTGACGTACCCACCCGGGACGGGCTAACCTCATGTTGGACATGCGTCGGGTCGGTATCAGCATTGGCCTTGTGTTGATCGGGGTGGCGGTGGCCCTGTTCTTCCTGTATTCCCGAACCGATGTGGAGCGGGCGCTGCGGCGGGGGGAGCCGGTGTACGTGCTGGTGGTGGGGGTGGACAATGCGAGGCACGGGGCGCCCCAGGCGGACCTCATCGCCGTGGCCGGGTTGTTCCCGGGTGGCCGGACGGTGTGGGTCTCGATCCCGCGGCACCTCGCCTGCCCCACCCCGGCGGGGTGGCGTCCCCTCTACGCGTTGTACGCCGCCGAGGGGGTGGATGGCCTGCGCCGACGGGTGGCCGGCCTCCTTGAGCTCCCCATCGACCACTGGGTGGAGGTGGACTTCGCTGGGTTCCAGAAGCTGGTGGATCTCGTGGGGGGGGTCGAGGTCGCGGTCGAGACCCGCCTGGTGTACATGGACTGGTCACAGGACCTGTTCATCGACGTTCCAGCTGGGCTGCAGAACCTGAGCGGGGCGAAGGCGCTGGAGTACGTGCGGTACCAGGAAGGCGATGAGCTGGGGCGGATCGCCCGCCAGCACGTGTTCCTCCAGGCCCTGTGGGACCGGCTGCGGGGCCTCTCCTGGTCGCGGTGGCGGGAGGTGGTGCAGGTGGGGCGGGAGGCGGTGCGCACGGACCTCTCGGTGTGGGAGGGGCTGGACCTTGCCAAGCACCTGCGGCAGGCGGGGCCGGTGGTGCTTGCCGCGGCCCCGGTCCTCCCCCGGGCAGGGGGGCAAGGGGAGGCCGTCCCCGACCTGGTGCGCGTGCACAAGCTGGTTCGGGCGGTGGCCGCGGGGGAGCACTTCCTGACCCGGGATGAGGTGCGGGTGTTGGTCCTGAACGGGGCCGGGGTGAAGTTCCTCGCCCGCAAGACGGGGGCTTGGTTGCTCGAGCGGGGGTTCTACGTCACCGATATGAGCAACGCCGATCGGTACAATTACCCGCGCACCTACCTCATCTACCGGGAGGAGACACAGGCCAAGGCTAGGATGCTCCTTGACCTCCTGCCCCCGGGGGTGGAGGCGGTGGTGGAGGGTGAGTTCGGAGTGGAGCGGCTGGGCGGGTGGCCCGAGGACACGGACTTGATCCTGATTCTTGGGGCAGGGTTCGATGTTCGGTCCTGAGGGCGAGCTCCTGCGGCGGGCGGCCGAGCTCATCGAGGGGAAGAAGGGGGAACGCCTGGTGGTGGTGGACCTGCGCGAGGCTTCCATCCCCACGAGCTTCTTCCTCATCGCCGACGGGGAAAACCCAGTCCATGTCCGGGCCATGGCCGAGGAGCTTCTGGCGAAGATGCCCATCGCCCCCCAGCACGCCGAGGGAATGGGCGAGGGGCGGTGGGTGCTCCTCGACTACGGGGGCTTCGTGGTCCATCTCTTTCACAAGGAGGCGCGGGCGTTCTACGATCTGGAGGGATTGTGGTCGGACCGGAAGGTCCGCCCGTGGCCGCCCTTGCACCCGTCGGCGCCCGGGGTATAATGGCCGAGCCCTTAGCCCCTTGCATAGTCCAAGGGAAGGGGTATAATCGATGAGCACAGTCGATGCGGTCTTCGGTCCTTGAAAAGTGAATAGAGCGTCTGCTACGCAAGCATGGTAAGGGCGGACGGGGGATCCCTAGGCAGTCGGAGGCGATGAAGGGCGCGGCTAGCTGCGATAAGCCTCGGGGAGTCGCTGAGCAGGCTATGATCCGGGGATGCCCGAATGGGGAAACCCACCATGCCGTTGAGGCATGGTACCCGACGCCGAAATCCAGAAGTAGGCGTCGGGGGCGAACCCCGCGAAGTGAAACATCTCAGTAGCGGGAGGAAAAGAAATCAACATCGGGGTCCCCAGAAAATCGCAAGATTTTCTGGGGTGCCTCTGAGATTCCCCTAGTAGCGGCGAGCGAACGGGGAGGAGCCCAAACCACGCGGACGCATAGGTCACAGCCGTTGTCCGCGTGGGGTTGTGGGATGATGACGGAGGCCGCTGTGGAGGCCTCGGGGAGTTACCAAGGTTTTCTCTAGCCGAACAGCCAGCAAAGCCACTGGAAAGGGCGACCGGAGGGGGTGATAGTCCCGTAGGCGAAAGGGAAGGCCCTCCCTGGTCATCATCCCGAGTAGTGTCGGACACGTGAAATCCGGCGCGAAGCTGGGGGGACCACCCTCCAAGGCTAAACACTACCGACTGACCGATAGTGGATCAGTACCGCGAGGGAAAGGTGAAAAGCACCCCGGGAGGGGAGTGAAATAGAACGTGAAACCGTCCGCCTACAGTGCAGTGGGAGCCGGGAACGGGCCGCCTTCGGGCGGCCAGGGAACGGTGACCGCGTGCCTTTTGCAGTATGAGCCGGCGAGTTGTGCTCCGTGGCGAGGTTAAGCCCCTTTGGGGCGGAGCCGTAGCGAAAGCGAGTCCGAACAGGGCGCCCAGTCACGGGGTACAGACCCGAAGCCAGGTGATCTACCCATGGGCAGGGTGAAGTGCGCTTGACCGCGCACGGAGGCCCGAACCCGTTGGTCGTGCAACGCCATGGGATGACCTGTGGGTAGGGGTGAAAGGCCAATCGCACCTGGTGATATCTGGTTCTCCCCGAAATGGCTCTAGGGTCAGCCTCACGTCAGAGGCGGCTGGGGGTAGAGTACTGGCTGGGGAAGGGGGGCAACCTCCGACCCCAATCAAACTCCGAATACCGGCGCGCCGTTCCGTGGGAGTGAGACGGCGGGGGATAACCTCCGTTGTCGAGAGCGAAACAACGCAGACCACCAGCTAAGGCCCCAAAATCCAGGCTCAGTGAGGAAGGCGGTGTGGTCGCTCAAACAGCTGGGAGGTTGGCTTAGAAGCAGCCATCCTTTAAAGAGTGCGTAATAGCTCACCAGTCTAGCGACCGCGCGCCGAAGATGTACCGGGACTAAGCCTGGTGCCGAAGCTGTGGGTGGGGCGGCAACGCCCCGCGGTAGGGGAGCATTCCGCGGTAGGTTGAAGCCGGGCCGCGAGACCCGGTGGACGAAGCGGAAGAGAGAATGCCGGCTTGAGTAGCGAGAGATGGGTGAGAATCCCATCCACCGAATGCCCAAGGTTTCCTGGGGAAGGCTTATCCACCCAGGGTTAGGCGGGCCTTAGCCAAAGCCGAAAGGCGTAGGCGATGGACAGCCGGTCAACATTCCGGCCCCTCCGGACCCGCGTTATGAGCGAAGGGGGGACGCCGTTGGAGCTTCCCCGCAGGTTGACGGCTACGTCTGTCCAAGCGCCAAGCCAGAGGGGGTAGGTAAATCCGCTTCCTCGCAACCGTCTTGTCCCACCTTCGGGTGGGGCGGGGCGAACAGGCGAGGCGTGATGGCAAGCCCCGCAAGGGGCGGAGGGGGAAAGGTTCAGCGGCCGAGAAAAGCCTCTAGCCAGCTGGTCCGGAGTCCGTACCGCAAACCGACACTGGTGGGCGAGGAGAGCATCCACAGGTGGGCGAGCTAACCCTCGTCAAGGAACTCGGCAAAATGGCCCCGTAACTTCGGGACAAGGGGCGCCTGTTGGGTTGTCGGGGAAACCCGATGGCTTGGCAGGCCGCAGAGAAACGGCTCAAGCGACTGTCTACCAAAAACACAGGTCCCTGCCAACCCGAAAGGGGACGTATAGGGGCTGAAACCTGGCCACTGCCGGTAAGTCAAGGGGAGGGGTGCAAGCTCCGAACTGAAGCCCCGGTGAAGGCCGGCCGTAACTATAACGGTCCTAAGGTAGCGAAATTCCTTGTCGGGTAAGTTCCGACGCGCATGAACGGAACAACGACTTGAGCGCTGTCTTGACGAGGGGCTCGGTGAACTCGAAGCACGGGTGAAGATTCCCGTGACCCGCGGTGGGACAGAAAGACCCCGTGGAGCTTTACTGCAGCTTGGTGTTGGATCTCGGTATCCGCTGTAGAGGATAGGTGGGAGGCTGCGAAGCCCGGGCGCTAGCTCGGGTGGAGCCACCCTTGGAATACCACCCTGTGGCTGCTGAGGTCCTAACCGGAGGCCGTTAGCAGCGGCCTTGGGACCGCGCTAGGCGGGCAGTTTTGCTGGGGCGGCAGCCTCCTAAACAGTAACGGAGGCGTACAAAGGTCCCCTCAGGCTGGTTAGCGATCAGCCGTTGAGTGCAAGGGCAGAAGGGGGCTTGACTGCGAGGCCTACAAGCCGAGCAGAGGCGAAAGCCGGTCCTAGTGACCCACTGGCTCTTCGTGGGAGGGCCAGTGATCAGCGGACAAAAGTTACCCCGGGGATAACAGGCTAGTACCGCCCGAGAGTTCACATCGACGGCGGTGTTCGGCACCTCGATGTCGGCTCACCCCATCCTGGGGCTGCATCAGGTCCCAAGGGTCGGTCTGTTCGCCCGTTAAAGGGGTTCATGAGCTGGGTTCAAACCGTCGTGAGACAGGTTGGTCCCTATCTACCGTGGGCGTAGGAGGCTTGAGGGGGTCCGCTCTCAGTACGAGAGGACCGGAGCGGCTGGGCCGCTGGCGCACCAGTTGTCTCGCCAGGGGCATAGCTGGGTAACTAAGCCCGGACCGGATAAGAGCTGAAGGCATCTAAGCTCGAAGCCGACCCCAAGATGAGGCCTCCCCATCAGGGCCCTCCGAGACTAGGAGGTTGATAGGCCGCAGGTGGAAGCCCGGTAACGGGTGGAGCCGAGCGGTACTAATAGCCCGATTGGCTTGCGTAGCGGATGCTCTATTCACTTTTCAGGACCGAGGGATTCCAGGCGGCAGATGGCGGAGGGGAAACACCCGGTTCCATCCCGAACCCGGCAGTTAAGCCCTCCTGCGCCGATGGTACTGGGCTGGCGACGGCCCGGGAGAGTAGGTCGCCGCCTGGATTTTTATTTTGCCCAGCTGAATCCCCACCGCGCTTTGACCCAAGCTAAACCGCCCGCTATCCTCGGCTCGAGACGGCTCGGCCGGGGGTGATGGTGATGACCGGACCGCCGGAGGATCGCGCTGCGTGTGTGTCCTGTTCAAACCTTCCCGTTTGTGTCCTCTCCGCGCTGAAGACCGACCTTAAGAGGGCAGCCCGAGAATTGCACCGGATCCGTTTCGCGCCTGGAGAAACGATCTTCCAACAAGGAGTCCCAGTACCCGGTCTGTACGTCCTGTGCCGGGGGTATGCAAAGCTCGTGTTCAGGACGCCATCAGGGAAGAGGCTCCTCATCCGTTTTTGTGGGCCCGGGGATCTCCTTGAAGGGGCGCTTTCCGAGGAACACGTAGTGTCTGCGGTGGCGGTGGATGGAGCCGTGGTCAGCTTCATCCCCCATAAGTCGGCGCTGGGGCTCCTCAAGCGCCAGCCCGAACTGGCCGTGGAGGTGGGCTGCCGGCTTGTCCGGGATCGGCACATGCTGCTCGATCGGTTGGCCTACTTCGCTTACGGGGGCGTCAGGGAACGGTTGGCCAGGGGGCTTTTGGAGCTGGGGAAGCACTACGGGGTGCGCTACGAGCAAGGCCTCTTGATCGACCTCCCTCTTTCCCGTCAAGATCTGGCCGAGCTGCTCGGATGCAGCCGCCAGACGGCGAGTGAGGAGCTACATAAGCTTGTAGGGATGAGACTGATCCAACTGAGACAGGGCACGATCATCTTGACTGATATGGAAGGCCTGCGCCGGCTACGGTGACGAATGTCCTGCGGAGTCGCTCGCGATCGGGAAAATCGTCCCCGTACACCTTTTCGTGGTCTTTGCCGTCTGGCGGACAAACTTTTGTCGGAAAGCCTTTGTCGGAAAGCCGACGCTTTTTTGTCAGCCAGCTGATAGACAACCAAGGAACGCCAGGCTAAGGTTTTGAGGAGGTGATCGAGGGTGAGGAGGAGGTTGTTCGTGGCGGCGTTATTGGCCTGCACCCTTGGGACCGCATTGCAGTTCGTGGCGTGGGCGCCGCCAACGTGCGAGGTATGTGAGTCCTATTGTTATGGGCAGTGCTCTTACATCGGTTGGTTCGAGTACAAGGACTGCACCTGTAACGCATGTGTAGGCAACCCAGACTTGGATCTCTTTTGTCAAGGGAAGTGTAATAAGTATTGGTGTAACCAACCATGGCCTTGGCCAGACTACGAATGCTTCTTGCGCATTTACGAAAGCAGCACTTGCAACTACTGTTGTGGGTAGCCGCCCCTGTCGGCGTCCGTATATCGGTTAAGCTGATGCCACCTAGGCAGAACATGATCATCCGCCGTATTGTCCTCGAAGCACGTGGTTATTAGATCGAAACGTGCGGTTATCATAGTGGTTGCCGGTGTCGTACTCGTGGCCGTTATCGGTGGCGTCGGTTTCTGGCTTGCCGTACGGCGCAGTATGGGACCTGCCTGCCCGACGTGTGGTTCTAGAGCGATGGTTTCGACGGGCACCGAAAAACTCACGTTGGAGCAGGCACTACGTGTGGATTACCAGCGAAAGCTTGTTTTCGTCAGCCAAGGACTGGCTGAAGGTGACGTTGCGCCGCCCATCGCAGGAGTGGAGTTTGCCGACGGTCCCTCAATCGTCTATCACTTTAAGCCTCCCGAAGAACCCGCACCCGCAGGTGTCCACTTGTTCCCACGCGTATTGCGGGATTGGGCCGAGACGTTCGTAGGTCTCCAGATCGTACTCGTTGTCACCGGACCTACCGCGGAAGATTTCGCCCGTGACCTCCGCGCAATCGTGGGGGAGAAGGTCACTGTGGTCCCTGATCCGTTTGGGAAGATCCGCACTACGTACGAACTCTTGGACTCCCCTCGCGGGATGCTTTTCCTGTTGAACCGAGAGGGCCACATTGCCGGCCGAGCACCAGGCATTCGGGTGGAGAACTGGCATTACCTATCCCAGATTGTAGAGGTGCACGCTCGCGGAGAGCCGTCCCAGACCGAGAACATGGCGTTTGCCGTCCGTCACCCCAAGTTCGTGGTCGGAAAGCCTGTCCCGCTTGCGGGGCTGACGGACATCTCTGGCAACCCGGCACCGTCGGGGACGTTCCGCGGCCAGGTGACCATGGTCTACTTCTTTGCCCCCGGCTGTGAGCCATGTGCTGTCGCCACAGAGGTGACAAAACAGTTGCACAAGGAGTTCGGGCATCGGGTGCAGTTCATCGGCTTGGCGCATCTCCTCTCCCCGGATACGATTCACTGGGCCCACATCTGCGCCACCCGCTACGAGGAGAAGGAGAGTTGGGCCTGGTCCCTTCCCGAGGGAGAGGAAGGCGCGCGGCAATACGTCGAAGATACGCTGACCGAACTTAAGGACTACATCGCGGGGTTCGACTTCCCCGTCTTCGTTGATTGGGATGATCGGGCGATGGGGGCGTGGGGAATGGGTCTGTGTGGTTTTCCATCGTGGGCGATTCTGGATTCCGAGGGACGACTCGTGGAGATGATTCCTGGGGGTGCGGCGTCGTACAACCTCAATGGTCAAACGGTGAAGTCAACCTTTCCCCCTGTGGACTGGCTGCAGGAGATGTTGAATTCGGCGCTGACCGCCGAAAGGTCGCAATAGCACTATAATCGCCTGATGATCTTCCGTGTACGGACTGTGGCAGTGCTCCTCAGTGTAGCCGCGGGGGCGGCTGCGTTGTGGCTGAGCTTGGGGTTGCGGGAAGGCGTTGAGTGGAACCTCGAGGACCTCGTACAGCGCAGCGGTGCCAACCTATTTCGTGTGGAACCTCTTTTGCCCGAGGGGTTTGATGGAACCGATTTGGCCGCGATTCAGGCTTTGGACACGGTGACGGGCGCGGCGGCAAATACAGCGGATTGTACGTCTAGCTGGTCCACAGATGAGCACGTGTTCATCTTCACCGGCGTGACCCCGGGGTACTTCGCGATCCGCAACCTCCCTTTGCAGGACGGCCGTGTTTTCGAGGAAGGGGAGACCGGTGTGGCGGTGTTGGGAGCGGAGGTGGCCTCCGCTCTGTACGGCCAGGCCGCGGTTGGGCAAACCCTTATCCATAGGAAGCGGGAATTCAGGGTGATCGGGGTCCTCGCCCCGGTCCCCAAGGACCGACGCCGGGAGCTTCACGAGGGACTCGATCTCCTCGTGTTCGTGCCGCCTTCTGAGATCCAGAAGCTGGGCTTCTCACCGGACTTCGATACGATCTGGGTTCAGGCCAAGGAGGGAGAGCTCCGGGCAGCTATGGACGAAGTTCAGGTGTTGTTGGGAGGGCGGGGGAAGGTGACACCGCTCATCTCCTTATACGACATCTTCTTCCGCTCCCAGCGCCAGATCATGACCTCATTATCGGTCGTAGCCCTCCTCGTCCTCATTGTCAGCGCGCTCAACGTGACAAACATTACCTCTATTTCCGTGCTTTCCCGAACCCGGGAGATCGGGATCCGCCGTGCCGCGGGCGCTACCCGTGGGCATGTGCGCCGTCAGTTCGTGGGCGAAGCGTTGATCATGATGAGCACCGGCGGACTCTTGGGAGGCCTCCTTGCGGCCCTTCTTGCCCCAATCGTGGGCAAGCTGGCACAGGTGCCCGTTCGCCTTGGCTACGCCCATCTAGGCGGGATCTTCGTGCTGACTGCACTTGGAGCGGGAGCAGGCGTTGTTCCCGCGATCAGGGCGGGCAGATTATCCCCCACCAAGGCCTTGGCTCACCGGTCTTTGACCGTGCCCCATCGTTGGAAATGGTCCCCAGCACGAATGGCCGCTGGGTTGGGAGTGGCGGTCGGAGTAGGCACAATCCTGTTCATCGTCGCCTTCGGCGATTGCTCCCGGAGCCAGCTCGAGCGGATCTTCGGCCCGGTTGATCCCCGGGTGGCCATCATCCACACCGAAACGGAGCGATCGCCTGGCCTGGCACGGTTCCTTCGTTCGTATGTCCTTACTCAGGACGACTGTTCCGCCGTGGCGGCGATCGAAGGGGTGGAGGTGGCAGCTTTTATCGTTCGTAATCGAAGAACCGTGAAGACCAGCGAAGGGGAGGAATCGATCATGGAGTTTGCTGTTCCTCCGGGTGCCGAGGCCATCGTCCCCGGGACACTCCGAGAGGGTCGCTTCTTCACCCGGGAGGAATTGGAACACGGGGTTCCTTGCGTTGTCCTTGGGGCAGCCACGGCTGAGCGCCTGTTCCCGAAGGGAAGTGCGCTTGGCCAATTCATCCGTAGCGGGGATCAGGGGTTGGAAGTGATCGGGGTATTCGCAGAAGGCTCGGGTACGATGGGCGAGCCTCGCTTCCTCTCCGGGTTCGCTTATGTACCAGCCAAGACACTTCACCCGGCGCAGTTTCTCCAACTACAAGGCAGGATATGGGTGAAAGTCCGGACAGGGTATGATGTCGAAGCAGTGCTTGCGGAGATCTCCGACGTTCTGGCGGCGCGCCATCCGCTAAAGGCCCCAGCCGCAATCGAAGGTCCAGCCACAGAGCTCCATAAGCTGGTGATGATGCAAACCAACCTGGTGCGGATCTTCCTGCTTGTGGCCGCAGGCGCCCTGGTGGCAAGCGTGGTCGGGGTTGGGTGCATGGTCTGGTACGACGCGGCTCAGAGGACAACCGAAGTGGGGATCCGTCGGGCGGTGGGAGCAACGCGCATGAAGATACTGTGGAGCTTCCTGCAGGGGGGCATCGGCCTTGCCTCAGGTGGAGGCGTCCTGGGGCTGGCTCTGGGAGCAGGGGCTGCCACTGTGCTCGCCCTCCGCTCGGGATGGCCCCTCTTCTTCAGCGTGGTTTGGGCTGGCTGGGCGATCGGTCTCTCTGTGGGGGTTGGCCTGGCGGGCTCGCTCTGGCCAGCGTGGCGGGCGAGTCGGATTCCTCCGGCTGAAGCCATTCGAAGGAGGCAGGGATGATCGAGATCCGGGATGTGTCCAAGGTGTATCGCAAGGGACGAGTGGAAGTTCCCGCCCTGCGCGGGGTCACCCTGCGGGTGGAAGAGGGTGAGTTCCTCGTCATCCAAGGGCCGTCAGGCTCGGGCAAGACCACCCTTCTCAACCTAATCGGCCTCTTGGACGAGCCTAGCACCGGTGAGATCCGTCTGTTTGGCTGTGATGTCCAGGGCCTCTCCGATCGTGAGCGATCGCGCCTGCGGGGCCGGGCGATAGGGTTCGTATTCCAGTCCTTCAACTTGATCCCCCACTTGCGGGCCTGGGAGAACGTGGCGTTGCCTCTGCATTACGCCGGGGTTAGGCCGCGGGAGCGGAAGAGAAAAGCTCTTGCGGTGCTGGAGAAGATGGGATTGGCCGGCCGGGCTGAACATCTCCCAGGCGAGCTCTCCGGGGGAGAGGAACAACGGGTGGCCATTGCTCGGGCCATTGTGATTGAGCCCAAGCTAATCCTAGCCGATGAACCGACTGGGAACGTGGATTCGACCACCGGCCGCGGTGTGATGGAGGAATTCGCCCGGCTGAACAGGGCTGGGATCACAATGATCGTGGCCACCCACGACCCAATGGTGGTCTCCTTTGCTCGGCGGGCGGTGTATCTGCGCGATGGTCAGAAAGCGGATGATGGAGCTTTCCCCCTCCTTGCCTCCAATCGTCAGGGCGGAGGGAACCGGGTACGGGAAGCGTTGAGCCCTGACGGCCCGGGAGAGTAGGTCGCCACCTGGATTTTTGTTTTGCTCAGCTGAATCCCCACCGCGCTTTGACCCAAGCCAAACCGAGCGCTATCCTCGAGCCAAGACGGCCCGGCCGGGGGTGATGGTGATGACCGGACTGCCTGCAGATCGATTCGAATGTGCGTCCTGTCCGAGCCTTTCTGTGTGTGTTCTCTCCGCGTTGAAGGTCGACTCGAGGAGGGCAGTCCGAGGAGTGCACCGGATCCGTTTCACGCCCGGGGAGACGATCTTCCGCCAGGGTGCCCCTGCCTTGGGCTGGCACGTCCTCTGCCGGGGTCGGGCGAAGCTGGTTGTGAACACTGCCCGGCGGAAGAGGTTCATCCTCTGGTTTTGCAAGCCCGGC
>JANLFW010000024.1 GCA_024653305.1 Candidatus Acetothermia bacterium
GACTACGAGCTAAGGGAGGCGATATGGCCCACTTGAACATCCGAGCGGGATGTTCCTCCACAGGGAATCGCGGTGCTCTCGGATGGTCATCCGGTAGCCCGCGACCTCCCAGGCCCCAAGCAAGAGGGTGTAGTCCTCCTCCGTCCCTTCCTCGGGCGGGACAACCGAGGACTGGGCGATCCCTATCCCGGCGAGGAGGCCGACCAGGAGCACGCCACGAACACACGCCTTCCATGCCCTCTTCATCGACGCTCCTTCTCACCGTACAGGGAAGGGAATCGCTCGCGAGGGCCGTGGGTCCGTTCTGTCGAGGTCAAGTTTCCCGTGGTCAGTGGGCGGGTCAGGAAAGCTTCTTCGCGGACAAGGCCAGCAGAGGTCGCCGACCGCTTCGGCTGGAGCAGCCCTGCACGCGTCCCCCAGCCAGCGGGCAACGGGCGGTCAACCGCACACCCGGATGACCAAGAGCCCGGCCGCACATGCCCCGCCCACCGGCAACGTAGCCCACGTTACCTTGAGAGGGGACACAGGCCCTCGCGGGCCCCGCCCGGCCGCGGTACGGTCCCGCGGGGTGATGCGATATGCGTAGGTTTGGGGTTTTGGTCGCGCTCGCGGTCGTCGTGGGAACAGCCGCCCTGGCCGAGCGGGTCCCCCACGAGCCGATCGTCATCCGCTCCGATGCCGACTTCACGCCGGAGAACGGGGTGGTGGGGGGATTGGGGCTCGCCACCAACCCCTACGTGATCGCGGGGTTCAGGATCGACGCCGCCGGTACCGACTACGGGATCCTGATCTCCGGCACGACCGCCCCCTTCGTCATCCGGGACGTGGAGATCCAAGGGGCTCAGGTAGCGGGGATCAAGATCCAAAGCGCCAAGAGCGGCACCGTTGCCGACGTCTGGGTGCGGGGATGCCTGGTCGGGGTGAGCCTGTTCCAAAGCCAGAACATCCGGGTCCTGGGAACGAGGATCGACGAGTGCCCGGATGCAGTCCGGGCCTTCTTCTCATCGGATGTGGTTCTCTCCGGCCTCACCATTGCCCGGGCTCGGGTCGGGGTGTGGTTCGGGGGCACCACCGCCTCCCGCCTCGTGGACAGCGTGATCATGGAGTGCGACCTCGGTGCCCTGTTCGAGCTCGGCAGCGAGGGCAACATGGTCGCCGGCAACGCGTTCTTCGCCTGTCGGATCCCGGCCAAGTCCGAGGGCGGCAACCGCTGGGACGACGGGGCACGAGGGAACTTCTGGCAGGGGTTCAGCGCCCCGGACGAGAACGGGGACGGGATCCTCGACCGTCCCTACCGGGTGGGGCTGGACGAGGACCGGTTCCCGCTGGCCTCGCCTCCGGGAGGGGCGTAGAGCCGCCGCGCGCTTCGGATCAGGGCCGCCAGCCCCACCCAGGCGGCGACCATCAGCCCGGCCAGCCCCCAAAACGGGATCGGGAGCCGCAGCCGCGCGAACGCCACGCCCAGCGCCACCCCTGCGGCGGCCGTCGCGGAGCTGCGGGGGAGCGCCGTGCGCACCAGACGTCGGCGGGCTTCCTCGCCCGGGCGCCGGAGCTGGACGGCGAGGACTCCCAGGTCCCAGCTCCAAAGGGCGAGGGCCATCGCCCCCAGCGCCGGGAGGAACCCCCCTGCTGTGGCCGCCCCCACGGCCAGGGCGGCCAGGAGGTAGAGCCCGAACGCAAGCAGGCCCACCTTCCGCACCACGAGCCCCAGGAGCCATACCGTCGGGGCGGCAAGGGAGACCATCCCCCACGGCCAGATCGCCCACCCCAGTCCGCTCCAGGCGCAGGCGAACGCGGCGAGGTACCCGCCGGCGGCCAGGATCACCGCGCCCTCCTCCAGTGGGCCTTGGCCTGGGGAGCGAGGGGGCAGCGGACGTCCCACACCAAAGGCCGGATCCCGGCCGAGACGAGCTTCTGCCACATGACCCACCGCTCCAGGGCCAGGATGCGGCCGGACAGCTCCACCTCCGGTCCTTCCTCCAACTGGGCCTGCTCGAACGCAAGCGGATCGGGAACCAGGACCATCACCCGGTAGCCCCGTGCCTGAAGCCGGCCCAGCTCCTCCTCGTCCCCGGGGACGAGCGGGGACACGAGCACCACCTGCGATCCGGCCCGCAGGAGCCGGGTCGGAAGGTGCCCGAGCTCGGAGAAGATCTCGGTGGTGCCCAGCTCGGCCCGGGCCAGTTCCCGGAGGAGCCGTTCCCCATGGAGTCGGCCATAGCCGGGGAACACCCAGTCCAGGTACCGACCGTAGAGGAGCAGCCCCACCCGGTGCCCTTGGCCCAGGAAGAACTGGCACAGGGCTCCGGCCGCCCGCACCGCGTGGTCCAGGAGGTCGACGGCGTTGGGCACCAGGTACGCATCCGCCCGCACGTCCAGGACCACGACCACATCGGCCGCCCGTTCCTCCTCGAACTGGTTGATCACGAGCCCCCCCAGGCGGGCGTACGCCTTCCAGTTGATGCGGCGTACGTCGTCGCCAGGCAGGTACTCCCGGGCCCCGAAGAACTCGGTGCCCGTGCCGCCCCGGCGGGCGCGGGCCGTGCCGGCGGCGACCAGGGTCCGCCGGGGGGCGATGGCAACCCCGGTGAGCCGTTCGCATCGCGGCAGAACGGCCACCGGGGCCGGGCAGGCCACCTCCCCTTCCCATAGCACGTACCCGAGGAGGTCCCGAACCTGGACCCGGATCGAGGACAGGGGATAGAGGCCGCGCCGGGGCCGGGCGGTGTACCCCAGGACGAGGCGCCCCTCGGCCGGAAGCGGGCCGATTGCCGTCTCCGCTCCATCCAGCACCTCCCACCCCGGATAGGGGCCGTCCTCGACGGTCACCGCCTCGAGCGCCAGGCCCATGTTCTCCAGCACCACCTCGATCCGGAGGGAATCCCCCTCCAGGAGCCGGTTGGCGGACACCGTGCGGGAGGCGCGGAGGCGAGGGTGCCTCTCCGCGTAGGAGAGGGACAGGCCAAACGTGAGGTGGACCGCGACCGGCACCGCCAGCAGCACCACGCCCGGATGGCGCAGCCCGAGCCCCAAAAGCAGGAGCAAGAACAGCAGGGATAGCTCGGCCGTGGTCTTGCGCCCGCCCATCATCCCACCTTGGGCACCGGAACCTGGGCGAGGAGCTCGGCCACGATGTCCTCGGCCCGCACGTCCCGCGCCCAGAGGTCGGGCGACAGGATGAGCCGGTGGGCGAGGGCGGGGACGGCCACGGCCTTCACGTCGTCGGGGATGACGAAGTCCCGCCCGGCCAGGGCCGCCCGCGCCCGGCTCATCCGCAACAGGGCCAGCGTCCCCCGCGGGCTCGCCCCCACCGCCACCGACCCGTGGCGGCGGGTCCCGTGGACGAGCTCGGCCATGTACTGAAGGAGGTCGGGGTCCACGTACACCGTCTCCAGCACCTCCCGCATCGCCAGGATCTCGGCGGCGTCGGTCACCGACGTCAGGGCCAGCTCCTCCGCCCGCCGCTCGATGCGGCGGTGCAAGATCTCCACCTCCTGGTCGAGATCGGGGTAGCCGAATCGGAGGCGCACCAGGAACCGATCCAGTTGCGCCTCCGGGAGCGGGAACGTCCCCTCGTACTCGATCGGGTTTTGGGTGGCGATGACCACGAACGGCTGCGGCAGCGGGTGCGTCGCCCCCTCCACCGTAACCTGCCCCTCCTGCATCGCCTCGAGGAGCGCGGACTGGGTCTTGGGAGTGGCGCGATTGATCTCGTCGGCGAGGATGAGCTGGGCGAAGACCGGCCCTGGGCGGAACAAGAACTCCTCGTTTTCGCGGTGGAAGAGGTACACCCCCAAGATATCCGCCGGGAGGAGGTCGGGCGTGAACTGGATGCGCTTGAACGTGAGGTTCAGGGCCTGGGAGAAACAGCGGGCGGCCAGGGTCTTGGCGAGGCCCGGATAGTCCTCGATCAGCACATGGCCCCCGGCAAGGATGGACGCCAACATGAGCGCAAGCGGCTCGTGCTTGCCCACGATCACCCGCTCGATCTGGGAGAGGATCGCCTCCCCCCGTTTCGCCACGTCGTCAACGGTCAACGTCCCCCCCTTTCGCGTACCCCCACAAGGCATCCACCGCCCGAGCGAGGACGTGCCGCCAGCCGCGGTGGGGGAACCGGGTCCGCCAGGCGTCCTCGGGATGGAGGGCGGCCCTCAGCTCCGGCCGGGCCGGCCACCGGTCCGCCCGGATCTCTTGCCACGCCTGCCCTGGCGGGATGCCCGCGCGCCGAGCCCGCAGGGCCACTGCGGTCCGGCTCAACCGGGCCGCCAACCGCCGCCGGGCCCAGGGAGAGGCGTCGGCCCGCCGGATGAGTTGGACGAGCTCAGCGAGCTGCGATGGACGCGAAGAAGGGGCGGGCGCGCGCCCCGGCGGCCGCCGCCTCCCGGCCCCGGGCATCAGCATGCGCGCCACCAGCACCGCCACGCCTCCCACCAAGACCACCCACACCAGCCCCTGGGGCACCGCGTCCACCAGCCACCACAGGCGGATGAGGGGGGCCACCACCAGGCCGGCGATCAGGCTCCGGAAGGGGAACGCGAACAGGGCGCCCAGGGCCAGCGCCGCCGTCCCCACCACCGCCCAGCCCCACCACGGCCACCGCTTACCCGTAGGCCCGCTCGATGGCGGAGAGGGCAGCAATGGCCTCCTCTCGCCGGGGCTCGCTCGCCTTGCGCCCGTACCGCACCTCCTCAAAGAGCTCGGTTAGCTTGCGGATCGCGTCCTCCTGAAACCCCAGCCGCGCGAGGGCCGCCGCGAACTCCCGCGGGGTGAGGCCAGGAGCGTCCTCGGTCTTGGCCTTCCTGGACAAGATCTCCACCATCTCCAGCCAGCACCGGACGACCACGTCCACCACCGGGAGGCCCCGCTTGAGGTCGGCGGCCGCCTCCTCCGCCACCTCCCGGATCTCCGCGGCCAGCCGCGGGCGCCGGGAGAGGGAGAGCCGGCGGGCTAGCCCGAACGCGAGTGCCCCGCCGAGGGCGACGGCCACGAGGTAGATGGCCCAAATGGGGGCGGCCGGTGGGCCGGGCACCGCCCCTCCCCCCACCGGGTTCCCCAGATTCCCGGGCGCGGTCGGCTCGATCGGGAAATCCACCCGTTCCAGGGCCATTCGGTCCAAGATCTCCCAAAGGAGGAACAGGCTCAGCCCAGCGCTGATGGCCAAGGTGAGGAGCCGCCGGCGCAGCCCAGGCGCCACCACGAATGCCCCCACGGCCAGGACCAGGGTCGCCAAAAGCAGGAAGAACAACACCTGGGAGAGCCACTCCAGCCGCGCTCCGGGAAACAGGGCCGGCCACGCGAACCCACCCCTATCCCCTTCTTCCTCCCCCCATGACAAGGGCTTCCCTTCCCGGAACCGCACGTTCCAGAGCCCGGCGGCGAGCGCCCCCAGGAGCAGGGTCACGAGAAGCCCCGTCAGCACGAGGCGCCACCCGCTCATCCCTCCACCCGGATGTGGAGCTCCCGGAGCTGGGCCTCGTCCACCTCAGCCGGGGCCCCGGTGAGGGGACAGCTGCCGGTGGCCGTCTTGGGAAACGCGATCACCTCCCGCAGCGATCGCGCCCCGGCGAGCATCATCACCCACCGGTCGAGGCCGAACGCGATCCCCCCATGGGGCGGTGCCCCGTACTCCAGAGCCCGCAGGAAGAACCCGAACCGCCGTTCTGCCTCCTCCGGACCGATCCCGAGGACGCGGAAGATCCGCTCCTGCAGGTCACGACGATGGATGCGGATCGAACCGGAGGCGAGCTCGACCCCGTTCAGCACGAGGTCGTAGCACTTGGCCCGCACCCGAAGCGGTTCGGCCTCCAACAGGGGCAGATCCTCATCCTTGGGGGACGTGAACGGGTGGTGCTCGGACTCGATCGAGCCCGCCTCGGACAGCTTGAACAGGGGGAAGTCCACGATCCACGCCGGGGTCCACGCCCCCACGGGGATGAGCCCCCCCTCCCGGGCCAAGCGCAGCCGGAGCTCCCCGAGCGCCGGGGCGACCTTTGCCACTGGCCCGGCGGCGAGGAGGATAAGGTCGCCGGCCTTGGCCTCCGCCCGTGCCACCACCGCCTGGAGCGCCGCCTCCGGCACGTGCTTGGCGATGGACGAAGACAGGCCATCCGCCACCTTGATCCAGGAGAGCCCGGCGAGACCGAGGCCCTGGGCCGCCTCCTCGACCTTCCCCAGCTCCCCCCGGGACCTGCCGGCCCCGTCGGGCACGGGCAGGGCCCGGACCACCCCGCCGCCCGCGACGGCCTCGGCGAACGCGCGGAACGGTCCCCCGGCGAACAGGTCCGAGACGTCGGCGATCTCCATGCCGAACCGCAGGTCCGGCTTGTCCGACCCGTAGCGGGCCATCGCCGTGTCGTACGGGATGCGTGGGAACGGCGTGGGAAGCTCCACCCCGATCGTCTCCCGGAAGACGTGGACCATGAGGCCCTCAAGAAGCCCGAACAGGTCCTCCGGGTCTTCGAGGAACGCCATCTCCAGGTCGAGCTGGGTGAACTCGGGCTGGCGGTCGGCCCGCAGGTCCTCGTCGCGGAAGCAGCGCACGACCTGGAAGTACCGCTCCACCCCGGATGTCACCAGGATTTGCTTGAACAGCTGCGGGGACTGGGGGAGGGCGTAGAACTTGCCCGGATCCAGGCGCGACGGGACGAGGAAGTCCCGTGCCCCTTCCGGGGTGGACCGGGTGAGCATCGGCGTTTCCACCTCGATGAACCCGTGGGCATCCAGGTACTGGCGGATGGCAGAACAGATCCGGTGGCGCAGGCGCAGGTTTCGCTGCATGTGCGGCCGCCTGAGGTCCAGGTACCGGTAGCGGAGCCGGGTCTCCTCGCTGGCGTGGGCCTCTTCCTCGTCCACCGGGAACGGGAGCGGCTTGGCATGGGACAGGACCGTGAGCTGGTCCACCACCACTTCCACTTCCCCGGTGGGGAGGTGGGGGTTGGGGGCCTCGCGCAGGGCGACTGTGCCCTGGACGCGGATCACGTCCTCCCGGGAGAGGCCGTGGGCGTCGGGGAGATCACGGACCACGAGCTGGACGATCCCCGATCCGTCGCGCAGGTCGACGAACAGGAGTCCGCCCAGATCGCGCAGGCGGTGCACCCAACCGGCGAGCTCTACCCGCCGGCCCACCGTGCTTCGCCCCAAACGGCCACAGCCTTCCCTGGTCATGATCGCGCCCCTAATCCGTGATCCCCCTCACACCTCATTGTAGTTCCGTCAGGGCACGCCTTACAGGGGCAGCGCCGCCGGGCAGATGGTGCGGTACGCGCAGGGGGCGCACACGGCGAACGACGGCTTGGCCGTGAACTCCTGGGCGCGGATCCCGGCCGCTGCCTCCTGGATCGCCCCGAGCGCCCGCTCGACCATGCGCTCGCTGGGCGTGGCCCGCCCCACGACCACCTCCGGGGTCAGGAACCGGAGCTGCACCTCCCGCGGCGGCTCCCCGAACATCCGTACGTAGGCCAGGGCGTAGATCGCCAGTTGCAGCGAGTCCTGGACCCGCCGATCCACCCCCTCCGCGGCCACCTCGGACGTCTTGTAGTCGATGATCACCGCCCCGTCCTGGCCTTGGTCCACCCGGTCCCAGTAGCCGATGACCTTCGCCCCGCCCTCGGGGAACGCAAAGAACTTCTCCACGAGGGTGGGGCGCGCCCCCTCCTGCTCCTCGAACGCGTGGAACGCCCGCAGCGCCTCCTCCCCGTGGGCGAGCAGCGCCTCCTCGTGGGCGAGGGACAGGAACCCCTCCGACCGCCACGCGTTGCGGTACACGGCGAGGAGTTCGGGCACGGGCAGGGTGCGGCCCTGGACCTTGGCGAGGTGATAGGCCTGGATCGCCTGGTGGACGGCGTGGCCGAGGATGACCGTGGGGTGGAGTCGGATCGGCACGCGCAGGACGTGGATGTACCGGTACTTGAGGGGGCAGGTCAGCCAGTCGTCCACCTGGCGGTAGGATAGGGTAAGGGGGGCGTTGGCCTCCACCGGCGGCTCCGTGGGCGTGGGCTCCCGCCCGACGCGCACGATGCGCAGGAGGGCCGGGGATCCTCGCTCCAGCGGGCCCACCCCCTCCGGGCCCAGGGCCTCGAGCACGAACCGGGACACCTTGGCCGCCCGTTTCCGGGGCGCCTCCCCCGGGGATCGGTAATCGTCGGCGGAGAGGAGGAAGAGAAAGCGTTTGGCCCGTGTCATCCCCACGTAGAACAGGCGACGTTGCTCCTCGAGGTGGGCCACTTCCGGGGGGAGGTTGTCCGCCAGGAGCTCCGCGGGCAACGCGAGCGGGGGGTGGCTGGGACGGCCGGGGAAGAAATCCTCGACGAGACCGGTGAGGAACACGGCCTCGAACTCCATGCCCTTGGCCTGGTGGAACGTCATCACCTGGACCGCGTCCGCCCCTGGCTCGGCTTCCCCGACCATGGGGTTCCATCCGAGCTCCCGCAGCTCGTCCACGTACCGCACGAACCACGGCACCCGGTCGTGGCGGGAGATCTCCTCGAACCGGTGAACCACGTGCTCGAAGAAGTCAGCGATGTACTCCACGGCCCGGCCGGCGCGGGGGTCATCGGCATGGGCGAGGGCCTGGAGGTAGCCGGTGCGCTCCATGAGGAACGCGTACAGCACGCGGCCGGTGGGGTTGCCCCGGGCGAGCTCCTCGCACGCCGCGAGGTCGGCCAGGGCCCGCGCCCCGGCCATCCGGCCCTGTTCGCTCAGGCCGCCCTTGGAAAGCGCCTCTTCAAGCACCGTGCGCAGGGAGCGGTGCTCCCGCTGCGAGCGGGCGGTGAGGAGGGCCAGGTCGTCCCCGGGCATGCGGTAGATGGGCGAGCCGAGCACGTGGTACAGGGCCTGGTCGTCTCGTGGGTCGGCCACCGCGCGTAGGAAGGACATCACGAGCTTAATCTCCTCCTGATCGAACAGACCGGCCCGGAACCGACCCTCCAGGACCCACGGGACGCCGGCCTCGGCGAGGGCCCTAAGGTACGGATCCGGTCGGTACCGGTTGCGGTAGAGCACGGCCATCTCCCGGTACGGGATGCCCTGGGCGGCCAGCTCCCGTACCTTCTCCGCCACGAACTCCGCCTCCTCGCCCACGCTGGGAAAGTGCCGGTGCACGGGGGCCACCCCCGGGCCGAACGGGGAGGTCAAGTCCTTCTTGATCGCGTGCGGGATCTCCCCCCGGGCGGACAACGCCTCAAGCCGGTACGCGTTGCAGCAGATAAGACGCCTGGCCGCATCCAGGATCCCCTGCGTGGAGCGAAAGTTCCGCGTGAGCACCACCACCTGCGTCCTGGGGAACGCCCGCAGGAATGCGAGCAGGTTGTCCCATAGGACCCCGCGGAACCCGTAGATGGCCTGGTCGTCGTCGCCGACCACGGTCACGTTCCCGTGGCCGGCGAGGAGCTCCACCAGCCGGAGCTCGGCCCGGCTCGTGTCCTGGAACTCGTCGGCGAGCACGTACGGGAACCGCCGGTGGCATTCGGCAAGGAGTCCAGGGCGCCCCTCGAGCAAGCGCACCGCCCGCAGGATGAGGTCGCCGAAGTCGACCACCCCCTCGCGGTAGAGGAGCTCCTGGTAGGCGGCATAGACGTGGGCCAGCTCCTCGTGAAGGGCGGCCTCATCCGGGGAAAGCGTCCCGCGGGCCTGGTCGAGCCAGGCTTGGTAAGCCTCCGGGGACACCCCCCCGTCCTTGGCCCGGTGGATGAAGCCAAGGAGCGGCACCAGGAACCGGAGCGGCTGGCGCATCGCCCGGACACGCAGGGCCCGAAGTGGGAGGTCGGTCAGGTGATCGAGGAGGAACACCCGCTGGTCCCACTCGTCGAGGATGCGGAAGTCCGGGGGAAGGCCGGCCAGGGGCGCGTTCTCCCGAAGGATCCGCTCGCACACGGAGTGGTAGGTGGCCACCCACGCGTCCAAGGCAGCGTAGCGCACCCAATCGAACGCCCGATCGAGCATCTCCTCCGCCGCCTGGTGGGAGAAGGTGAACACGAGGAGCTGGTTCGGGCGGGTTACGGTCCCCTCGGCAATGAGGTAGGCGATGCGGCGGGTGATCACGGTTGTCTTGCCCGTCCCCACCCCGGCCAGGACGAGGAGGGGCCCCTGGCGGTGGGTCACCGCCGCGAGCTGTTCGTCGGTCAGCCCAGCCAAAATGTCCGGCATCGCCTGACAAGTGTACGCCCCGCCGGCCGCCCCCACACCAAAGGCCGGTGGGTCGGTACCCATGTCTTGGCAACGCGCCCGCCCTTGGGTAACCTGCCACCCAGGGTGATGCCATGAGCCCGTTCAACCTGTTCTTGGTGCTGGCGATCGTGGGGGCGGTGCTGTCCATGGCGAACGTAGCCATCACGGACTGCAGCCAGGGAGTGGCGCTCGTTCTCGACGGCACGGTGGTGGGGAAGACCATCGTGGTGCGGGAGAAGGACCGGGTGGTGACCACCGGATGTCCGACTTGCCCTGGAGCATCCCCTACGAAGTCGGTGGTGGTGATCACGGAAGAGGTGTACTTCGTGGTCGCGGAGGCCACCGAAGGCGGGAAGACCTCGCAGTATAGGGTGGAGGTGGACGCCCGCTTCTACCGGGAGGCCCAGCCCGGGGCGCCGGTGGAGCTACGCCTGGTACGGGGCAAGCGCACCGGTCTTTTGTGTGGCCGCCCGGAGATCATCGTCAAGGAACCGTCCCAGTAGCCCAAGGGGTGCCGAACCGCTTGCACGCCGGGGTCGGCCACGTCGTGCACCAGCCGGTAGGCCGGCCGGTGGAGCTGCCGGTACCGCGGGGAATGATCCGGCGGGGGCCCGTCCGGGCGGAAGCATCCCGCGAGCGCCCGCAGGTCCGGGGGAGGAACCGCGATCCGTCCCGCTTCGGCAAGTTCGACCACCATCCACCACCAGCGTTCAAACTCGACGAACCGCCCTTCCTTGCGCGGCTGATTCACCAACAACGTCCCCAGCTCGGTGAGTTCGATCCCGGCCGCCTTGGCCGGCCGTAGGTTGACCCGGTGCGTCCTTCCTCGCGGGTCCACCGGTTCCAGGAGCGGCTCGGCCGGGGGCGGAATCGGTTCCAAGGTTTCCCACTCCTTACGGAGCGCGGCCAGGAACCGCGCCGGATCCCCAAGCAAGTGGTCCATCCCCAGCGCCCCCTGATAGAGGAGCTTGGCCAGGTCCTGGGCGCCGAAGCCGGGATACCGGCGGACGTGGAGGTTCACCAGCGTCTCTAGCGCCTGCCGCATCGTCGCCGGGCAGGATACCCCCGCCCCGGGAGGCCGGCCATCCCGCGCCGCGGCGAGGGGGCCTGCCCGGTTGCCAGGGGGACGGACGGTCCGCACACTTTCTTCCCTTATGTATGCATCAAGTATGCAGGCGCGATGCGGGATGATCTCTACGAGGAGCTGAAACGGCGGATCCTCCGCCTCGAGTTCAAGCCGGGGCAGGCCCTGCAGGAGCAAGAGCGGGCTCGTCGGGCGGCTCGCCCCGGAGCGGGCAACCCAGGAGGAGCTCGCAGCGATGAACGCCCTTGTTCGGCGAATGGGCGAGGAGTCGGACCCGGCGGCCCTGCGCGAGCTCGACCTCGCCTTCCACCGCGTGTTGGACGGGGCCACCCACAACGCGTCCCTCGCTTTGATCCTCGAGCGGCTGCGGAACCAGATCTCCCGCGTTTGGGACGCGAGCGTCCCCGCCGGGACGGAAGGACGCCGACCAGTGCGCCCAGGTGCTGCGAGGCCATCTCGCCCGGTTCATCGACGAGATCCTGTCGTTTGCCCGGTCAGGGGACGAAGGCTCCGGAAAGGAGAACCGTGCCGGAACAGAAGCGGGGTAAGCCAATGCGGGACAGGACCATCGCCGAGCCGTACAAGATCAAGGTCGTGGAGCCGCTGCGGATGACGACCCGCGAGGCCGGGTACACCACGTTCCTCCTCCGCAGCGAGGACGTGTACATCGACCTCCTCACCGACTCCGGGACGAGCGCGATGAGCGACAACCAGTGGGCGGGGATGTTGCTCGGCGACGAGGCCTACGCCGGATCGCGCGACTTCTACCACCTCGAGGACGCGGTGCACGAACTCTACGGGATTCCGGTACGTGGTCCCCACCCACCAGGGGCGGGCCGCCGAGCACATCACGTCGCAGCTGCGGATCAAGCCCGGCCAGTACGTGCCGATGAACATGTACTTCACCACCACCCGGGAGCACGCGGAGCGGGCCGGGGGGATCTTCTACGACGGGCGTGCACCCACGGTTTTGGACCGGTGTAAGCGGTAGGATCGGGGAGGTTGAGGGAGGGTGATCGAGGATGAAGAAGAGCCGGTTCACGGAAGAGCAGGTAGTGGCGATCCTGGCCGAGGCCGATCGGGGCGAGAAGACGATCGGAGACGTGTGCCGGGCGCACGGGGTGTCGGAGCCGACGTTCTACAACTGGCGGAAGCGGTTTCGGGGAATGGGGGTGGATGAAGTGCGGGAGTACCGGGAGCTGAAGCGGGAGAACGCCCGGTTGAAGAGGCTCTTGGCCGACCGGGAGCTGGAGATCGACGCGATGAAGGAGGTGATGCGAAAAAAACTCTGACGCCGCAGGCCCGGCGCAACTACGTGCAGGCGATGATCGAGTTGCGGGTGTCCGAGCGGCGGAGCT
>JANLFW010000025.1 GCA_024653305.1 Candidatus Acetothermia bacterium
GCCTGGGGGAAGAGAAGAACCGGATCGAGGAGCAGCTCTTCTCCAGGAACCGTGACTTGTTCACGGACCTGAGGCTCGTGTTCTTCGACACGACGAGCCTGTACGTTCACGGGGAGGGGGGAGAGCTGGGGGCGCGCGGGCACTCCCGCGATCACCGGCCGGAGCTCAACGCGGTGCTGTCCCGTCCGGGGCGGTACCGGGTGGTGGCCGAGAACCTCCAGGTGAAGGAGGTGGTGGTGGAGGGCCGGCGGTACATCGTGTGCCTGAACCGCGACGAGGAGGCCAAGGACGCCCGCGACCGGGAGCTGATCCTGGAGGCGCTCCAGTACAAGCGGCTGCTCACCGGGGAGCGGTTCTTCCGGGAGGCCAAGGACCTTCTGGAGACGCGCCCGATCTTCCACGAGTACCAGGCGACGATCGCCGGGCACATCTTCGTGAGTTTCCTGGCCCTGGCGGTGCGGCACGAGCTCGGGGCGCGGCTCGGGAAGAGGGGGCACGAGGTGGAGTGGGCAGACGTGGTGCGGGACGTCACAGAGGTGCGGGAAGTCGAGGTCCGTCACCGGGGGAAGGACTACATCCTGCGCCCCCCGCTGCGGGGGGTGAGCGGCAAGGTGTTCCAAGCGGCGGGAGTGGCCATCCCCCCACCGGTGCGAGAGGCCCTCCCCCCTGGTGCCAAGGCCTGAGTCTGCCTCCCCAAGTGCCCTATAGAAGAGAACTCTTCAAAACCAACTGTAGAAGATGGGTAATGGATGACGAGGCTGTTGAAGTCCTTGGAGATGGCGTAGAGGTTCCCATCGAAGGTGAACGCGTCCAGCAGCACTGGGATGAGGTCCTCTTTGTGAAGGATCTTGGACTGCGCGATGTACTGATCCAGGGGTGCAAGGGCCCCGGTCTCGGCCCCCTCCCTCGCCCAGTACACGTCGAGATAGAGGATGTCGGGGGCGGTACCGGCGGCCAGCGTCCGCATGGCGAATGCGAAGTAATCATCGGTGATCGGCTCCCAGACGACCTCTACCCCCGGGATCTTGCCGGCCACGAATCGGGCGAGCACGTCCTGCATCAGAGGTGTATCGACGGAGTGCCCAGCGAGAGTGATGATCACCTTTTCTTGGGCGAGCCCGACCGAACAAACCAACACCACCAGAAGTACTGACAACAAGATCCTGCGCATCGTTTCCTCCTTTTATTTCGCTTGTTTATCGCCTCGTTTCAACCTATTCAATTCAATTTTTTCACCCTCTTTGTAACCGGTTTCAAACTCATTGTAGGGTTGCACCATCCCCCTGTCAAGCCCGACTGGGCACAGTGCTTTCCCGGACGACAAGCGTGGTTGGGAAGATCTTGCCCAGCGGAGCCGCCACCCCCCTGAGCACCTGGAGGATGAGCCGGCCCGCTTCTTCACCCATCTCACTGATCGGTTGTCGCACCGTGGTCAGCGGGGGATCGAAGAAGCTTGCATAGGGGATGTCGTCAAACCCAATGACAGAAGCATCCTTTCCGGCGCGTATCCCGGCCTCCTTGAGGGCGATGATCGCCCCCATGGCCGCCAGGTCACTGGCCGCGAATACGCCGGAGGGTTGGTACCCCCGGTTGAGGGATTCCTTGATCGCCCTGTAACCGCTCTCGAAGGAGAAGTCTCCGTACACGATGTGGTGTTCCTTTGTCCCATGGGCAACAAGCGCTGCCTTGTACCCGTGTTCCCGAGCTAAGGACCCGGTATGTGCCTTCGGCCCATTGATGAAGAGGATCCTCTCATGGCCGAGCCCGATGAGGTACTCGGTGGCCATCCGGGCCCCACCGTAGTTGTCGGCGTCGACAAAGCTCACCCCGGGATAGCCCAGGGGGTTCCCCACCGTGACCAAAGGCACCCCGTTTTGGAGGAAGTGCCGGAGGCGCTTGTCGTTCTTGCGAACGCCAAGGACGACGACGCCCTCGGTCAGGCCCTCGTGGGCCATGTTCCGACAAGAGGATTCATAGTCCTCCTCCGAATCGGCCGTGGCCAGGATCAGCCGGAACCCTTCCCCCTCCAGGACGCGGCTGATCCCGCGCAGGAACTCCAGGAAGAACAGGTGGGAAGAGAGGCGCCTTGCGGTGTGGGCCACCACCAGCCCGATGATCCCCGTCCGCCGCAGGCTCAGCCCGCGCGCCACTAAATTGGGTGCATAGGAATGGGCCTTGATGACTTCCTCCACCTTCCTCCGGGTGGTCGGGCTTACACCGGGCTTGGCGTTGAGGACCCGCGATACTGTGGCCTTGGACACACCAGCAAGGTCGGCGATCTCCTTGATGGTCAGCTTCTTTTGCATGTATCATTGTTCCCAGTTTCGAGACCGGTTTCAACCGATTGTCAACCTGCTCGGACAAAGGGGGAAGGATGAGGATCAAGGCAGTGATCTTCGACCTAGATGGAGTCATCGCGGACACGGCCGAGCACCATTATCGCGCGTGGAAACGACTGGCCGAGGAATTGGGGATACCGTGCCCGCCCGAGCGCAGGGACCAGGTGCGGGGGGTTTCCCGCCGCCGGTCGCTCGCCATCGTCCTCACCGGCAACCCCCAAGCCAACGAGGACGATGTACAGGATCTGGTCACGGGGGAGGAGGCGGAACGGCTCATGGCCCGAAAGGACGGTTACTATCAGGAGCTGATCCAGGAGATCGGCTCAAAGGACCTCCTTCCTGGGGTGCGGGAGCTCATTTCTGACCTCCGCCGGCAAGACGTAAAGGCCGCCGTGGCCACGGTTTCCAAGAACGCCGGCGATGTCCTCTCGCGGCTCGGGGTCCTGGAGGAGTTCGACGCCATCGTCGATGGCCATTCCGGTGCCAGAAGCAAGCCCGCTCCTGATCTCTTTTTACAGGCAGCCGCTCGGCTCGGCGTCGCCCCTGGGGAGTGCGTGGTGGTGGAGGACGCCCCAGCCGGGATCGAGGCCGCCGAGGCCGCGGGGATGCTCGGGGTAGCAGTAGGGCCCCAAGAACGGTTCGCCGAGGTCAAGCCAGAGCTCGTCATCCCCTCCTTGGCGGGTCTGTCCTACGAGAGGCTGGTGGCACTCCTCGCTTGGGAAGAAGAAAGGACGAAGGGCTGGCGCGTTGAGGCGCCAGGGTTCGAGCCCGTCTCACAACGCCGGTTCGAGACGAACTTCACGGTGGGTAACGGCTACCTCGGAACCCGGGGTACCCTCGAGGAGGGGCACCCGGGGGAACTCCGGGCGACCTTGATCCACGGGCTTTTCGACGCCGCCCCGATCTTCTCTTCCGAGCTTGCCACCGCCCCGGATTGGACCCACGTTCAACTGTTCGTGAATGGGAAACCTTTTTCCCTCCAGCACGGGGAGACGCTCTCCCACAAGCGATGGCTTGACCTGCGCGATGGGGTCCTCCACCGGTATGTCCGGTGGCGGAGCTCCGAGGGGCGGACGGTGGAGGTGCGCACAACCCGGTTCGCCTCGATGGCCGATCCCCACCTGTGTGTCCAGGCTTATGCGATCACGGCCTTGGACTGGGGGGGTGAAACCGAGATCAGAACATGGCTTCCCGCTAGCCCGGAGAACCCCGGAATACCCCCGTTTCCGGAGGTAGGACTCTGCCATTGGGAGCGGGTTTCCCATGGTTTCCCGAATCGGCAAACCATGCTTCTTCATCTTAGAACCCGCCGCTCCAGGGCCGAGCTTGCTATGGCGATGGGGCTTCGCTTGGCGGGGATCCCAGATGCGGTGTTCTCGCCCCTTAGCTGCCCTCACCATCCAGGAATGGCGATCCGGTTTCGCCTAGAGCCTGGGGAGACCGCGGTCGTGACCAAGTTTGTCACCGTGTATACCTCCCATGACGCAGCGGACCCCAGCCAAGCGGCGCTCGACCGACTGGATGAGGCAAAGCGCCGCGGCCTTGCCGCCGTCCTCCGCGACCACCGAGCCTCCTGGAAGAAGCTTTGGCAGGACTGCGACATCGTGATTGAGGGGGACGAGGTGGCCCAGGCCGCGGTCCGGTTCAACCTGTACCACCTCCTCATCGCCGCCCCCCGCACGGCGGAAGCGAGCATCCCGGCCAAGGCCCTCACCGGCTTCGGCTACCGCGGCCATGTATTTTGGGACACGGAGATCTTCATGCTGCCGTTCTTTGCCTTCACCCAGCCCGAGGTCGCCCGCCGCGTCCTCGCTTATCGGTACCGCACCCTTCCTGACGCGAGGGAAAACGCCCGCTACAAGGGCTCCCGGGGAGCGATGTACGCCTGGGAGTCAGCCTACGACGGCCGCGAGGTCACCCCGCGGTGGGTTCCCAGGGGGGACGGAACGCTGATCTCCATCCTGACCGGGGAGTTGGAACACCATATCACCGCCGACGTGGCCTACGCAGTGTGGCAGTATTGGAAAACAACAGGCGATGACGAGTTCATGCGAACCTCCGGGGCGGAGATCATCTTGTCCACGGCCCAGTTCTGGGCGAGCCGGGTGGAAAAGGAAGGGGAGCAGTACGTCATCCGTCACGTGATCGGCCCAGACGAATACCATGAGGATGTGGATAACAATGCCTTCACCAACGCCATGGCCCGCTGGAACCTCCGAGCCGCAGCGGCGGTCTGGGAGTGGCTTGCCGGCTTTCCGGAGCACGCGGCTATGCTGATGGAGAAGCTTGGCTTGACCCCGGAGGAGGTCCGGGGCTGGACGGAAATCGCCAATCGCATCTACATCCCTTACGATAGCCGCACCGGGCTCCTCGAGCAGTTCCAGGGGTACTTCTCCCTGGAAGACGTGGAACTCGGTGCTCTTGAGCCCCGGACGTGTTCGGTGTGGGACCTCCTCGGGCCGGAGCGCACACGGCGGTTGCAGATCATAAAACAACCCGATGTGCTCATGCTTTTCTGCCTCCTCCCCGAAGAATTCCCCCCGGAGGCCCTGCGGGCAAACTGGGACTACTACGAGCCCCGAACCGACCACCGGTTTGGCTCCTCCCTTGGGCCCGCGGTCTACGCCATCTTGGCCTGCCGCGTTGGGGATCTGGATCGGGCTTATGAGCATTTCCTGCGGGCCGCGCTCGTGGACCTTCACGATCTGCGGGGAAACACAAGCGACGGGATCCATGCCGCCTCTTGCGGGGGGGTGTGGCAGGCGTTGGTGTTCGGGTTCGGCGGCCTTCGCTTCGGCGAAACCGGCCCCGTTGCCTGGCCTAACCTGCCCCGCCACTGGCGGTGTTTGAGGTTCTCCATTCGCTACCAGGGAAAGCTCTTCTCGTTCCGCCTGACCCCGGAGATGCAGGGCCCGGTAAGCCCCACCTCTTCTCAGTAAGGCCGGTGATAGAGCTGATCGAGGCCGGCAAGGCCCGTTCATGGGGGCGATCCGCAAGTCGCGCGGGTTGCGGAAACGGAGGGGGGTGTGGCTCCCTGGTCATGTTTGACTGGGGGGAGATCCGTCGGCTAGAATCACGTCGGCAACGAGGTTTGTTGAGCCGTTGCGAAGACAGATCACGGGGCGTGGCGCAGGCCGGAAGCGCGCCTGCTTTGGGAGCAGGAGGTCGCTGGTTCAAATCCAGTCGCCCCGACCAAAACTGCTCTTCCCGGCTATGGCGCGTGGAAGTCGCCGGCGAGCAGGCGGGCCGCCGCCAATAGGTCCGGGGCGGTCAGGCAGTCCAGCCCCTCGTGCACTCCGTCGCGGTCGAGGAGGATCGGGGTGATCCCCACCGCCCGGGGCCCCATCACGTCGTATTCGTACACATCGCCGATGTGCACGACCTCGTGGGGTTTCGCCCCCACCTCCGCTAGCGCGTACGCCCACATCTCGGGATTGAGCTTCCCGTGGGGGGCAGCGGCATCCAAGGGGCTCACGAAACACGTGAAGTACCCGCTGATCCCGTGCCGCTCCACGCTCCGCCGGATCGTGCTCGGTGTCCGATGGGACACGATCCCCAGCGCGATCCCCTCATCCCGCAGGAGCCGCAGCGCCTCCGGAACCTCCGGGTACAGGAGCTCCCCCATCTCCTCGGGCAGGCGCTCCCACATGTCCTCCACCTGCTCCGCAAGACGGGCGATCACGCGCTCGTCCCCAATCCCAAGGCGGCCGAGGAGGCGTCGGTCGAGCTCGATGAACTTCTCCCGGGTCCACTGGGTGAAATCGCCAAGGTTCGCGTTCTCCCAGTCCTCGGTCTCCCGGTACGCGCGCTCGACCTCGACAAGCTCCACGGGGTAGCCCAGCTTGGTCAGCATCCGCTGGAGAAAACGGGGTGGGTGAAACCCGTCCGGGAAGTGGACGAGGGTCCCGTCCATGTCCAAGAACACTGCCCTGATCTTACCGTCGCGCAATCGAACCCCTGCGTCCAGGGGACGCGGAAGATCACGGCGCTCCTGAGCTTACCTGCGCCGTGAGTCTAGGGGATGACCTTGTACACCGCGTCGTCCTCACGGACGCGGCCGGTCACCTTGACCGCCACCTCGTCGCCGGGCTTGGCCTCCTGAACTTCCTTGTGTTCGATCTGCATCGACTCCACGCACTGGGTGAGATCGGTGCTCCGCCCGCGGATGCGGATCGTGTCGCCCACCTTCAGGGGATCGGTGAGGGCGAACACGGCCACGCCGATGCGGGCAAAGAAGTGGGTCACCTTGCCGATACGCCTCTCTTCCATGATCGTCACCCCCAGGAGATCATACCCGCCGGGGCGCGCCCTTGGCCAACGCAGCCCCCTACAACCGCTCGCGCTTCGGGGGGCGGCCCATCAGCTCGTCCACCTTGGCCAGCGGAACGGCGCCCTCATACAGGATCGCGTACACCGCCTCGGTGATCGGCATCTCCACCCCGCGCGCCCGCGCGAGCGCCCGCACGGCCTGGGCGGCGTACACCCCCTCGGCGACCATGTCCATCCCGGCCAGGATGTCGCCGAGGCCCTCCCCGCGCCCGATCCGCTCCCCCACCAGCCGGTTCCGGCTGTGCCGCGAGGTACAGGTGGTCACAAGGTCTCCAAGGCCGGAGAGCCCGAACAACGTTTCCTTGCGCGCTCCAATGTGCACCGCCAGCCGCACCATCTCCGCGAGTCCCCGGGCGACGAGGGCCCCTTTCGCGTTGTCCCCGTAGCCGAGGCCATCGCACATCCCAGCGGCCACAGCGATCACGTTCTTCACCGTGGCCCCGTACTCGACCCCGCACAGGTCGTCGGTGAGGTAGACGCGGAACCGGTCGGTCATCAGGGCTTCCTGAAGTTTCGCGCCGAGGTCCACGTCCCGACCGGCGAGGACCACCGCTGTCGGCTCGTCCCGGCCCACCTCCTCGGCATGAGAGGGTCCAGACAGGGCGAACACGGGGCTCCCCGCTAGCTCCTCCGCCAGGACCTCGGACATGGTCGCGAGCGTCCCCCGCTCGATCCCCTTGGCCAGGCTGACCAGGGCCACCGGGCGGTGCTCCCCCAGCACGCCCGCCAGTCGCCGGGCGATCGGGCGCATGGCGAAGCTGGGCACGGCGAACAGGAACACTTCCCCGTGCGCCGCGGCTTGGCCGAGATCGGAGGTGATGACGAGGCTTGCGGGGAGCTCGACCCCAGGCAGGTACTTCCGGTTCTCCCGCTCCCGGGCCAGGGCTCCCGCCCGGGCGGGATCGCGCACCCAGAGGCAGGTGTCGTGGCCCCTCAACGCGAGGAGCCGGGCCATGGCCGTGCCCCATCCGCCCCCACCCAGGACCGTCATCTTCATGACGGTCCACTATGCCTTGAGCGCGGTGAGTCCGTCAAGGTCGCGATCGGTCACCGCGATTGGGATAACGACGGCCCGGACGGGTTCGGCGCTCGCCGCCACCACCTGTGGCATCTCCCAAGGGCGGGCGCTCATTCCCGCAATGTCAGCCACTCCGGGCACCGCCCTTCGCCCCCGCACCGGGCGAGCTCGGCCATGGCTGCGGGGGAAAGCGCAGTTCGTCCTCGTCCACAACCGCCTGGTACGTATGCACCAGCGTCCACGGGTGCCCCAGCCGCTCGACCACCCACCCCATCCCCTTCGCCCGGACCAGGGCGGCGATCACCTCGCATCCCACGCGGTACAGGGAGGGGGCGAGGGGATCGAGGAGCAAAGCCCGCCCACTCCACACGAAGAGTGCGGGAGCAGCGATTGAACGCCCAGATGGTGGAACTCGTGGGCCAGGGTCCCCAGCGCCCAGACGCCGGTGGGGATGCACAGGATGTCCAGCACCACCGCCGAATCCACCGTGTACGCGGGGCTTCTGCCGTCCAGCACCAGGTACACCGTGGTCTCGATCCTGGCGTGCGCGGGAAGCATCCTCCGCGCCTGGTCCACGGCCCGGTCCACCCAGAGCGGGATGGAAAGCGTCCGTAAGCTTTCCTGAACTCGGGGAACGTCCTCCATGGCCCGCTGCCAGGCGGCGTGGATCCGCGCCAGGCGGGGCGATCCCGCAGGGGGCGGCTCACCTTGCTGGAGGGCGAGAAGCATCTGGAGGAACGTGGCCTCGGTGAACGCGGGGTCCAGCCGGCGGTGGTGGGCGATCAGTGCCTGATGGCCGGGGAGGCACACCAAGTCTTGAAGGGCGGCGGGCCACGCCCGGCCGGCGGCTACGTCGGCCAGGAACGCCAGCGCCGCTTCGGCGGCCGCGGCATCCACCGTTTGCCCCATCGCCACAGCGCCGGTGATGAGGAGGCCGAGCGCGATGAGCCAGCGCATCCCCGGCACCCTCACCCCTCCTCGGGGAGCCGGATGTCGGCATAGCAAAACCCGATGGCCGCCCGCGCCTCTTGTTCGGCAATCCACCGCTCAAGCCCCACCTGCTGCATGTGCGCGTTGTCCGCCAGGCACGTCGGGTACCGCCGGAGCATGGCGAAGTGCGGGCACGGGAAGTCGGAGCAGGAACTGCACACGGTGATGCCCCGGTCGTGGGCACACACGCGGATCGGGCACGCCGGGTACCCTCCCCCCTCGCGGCAGCCGGCGCACGGCCGGTCGGCGAGGAGGTTGAGCCCCTCCCAGAACGTGGGGAACAGCTGCTCGAGGCCGGGGATGTCGAAGCAGCCGCGGTCGTACCCCTCCCGGCGCAGGGCTTCCCGCAGCGCGGCTGCCTGGTGGGGGATCCGCCGCCGGCCGGCGCACAGACCGCAGTAGAGCCCGCAGTAGCAAACCTCGGTCGAGTCCAAAGCTCCCTCCTTCATCGCCACAGGAACCCGGCGTCCACCGGGACGATGGCCCCGGTGATCCCAGACGCGGCCGGGGAGGCGAGGAACGCCACGGCCCGCGCCACCTCCTCCACCTTGGTCACCCGGCCCAGGGCGAACCGGGGCAGCCACGCCCGGTGCTCGGGGTCCTCCGGGTCGAACGCGTTGTCCGCCCAGGTCAGGGCGACCCCGCAGGCGCGGATCCCCCGGTCGCCGAACTCGGCGGCCAGGGCCCGGGTGAGGGCCACCGCCGCCCCGTTCGTCGCCGCGTACGCGGCCTCCCCGGCCCCGTCCCGCAGGCCGACGGTGGACAGGACGTTCACGATCACCCCTTCCCCGCGCCTGAGCATCCCTGGCAGGACCCGACGGGCGGTGAGGTAGTAGGCGAACCCCTTGTACAGGAGCTGGTCCCGCCACTCGTCGGCCGTGTACGCCAGAAACGGTTTGCACAGGGCGCTCGTGGCGTTGTTGACGAGGATGTCCACCGGGCCCAGGCGCCCCTCGATCTCCCCGGCCATCCGGTCCACCTCGGTCGGGTCGCGGGTGTCGCCGAGGACGAGGGTAGACCGGCGGCCGAGGGCGGCGATGGCGTCCCGCACCGCTTCCCCCCGCGAGGTGCGCCCGTGCACGGCCACGTCCGCCCCGTCCCGGGCCAGCTCCAACGCCACCGCCCGCCCAATCCCTCGCGTGGACCCGGTTACCCACGCCACCGTTCCCGCCAGGGGCGTCGGTTCACCCAAGGTAGCCCTCCTTGGTCAACGCCGACGCCCCTGGCGGTGAAGTGGAGCAGTCCTCGCGATCGGTTTCCCTCGCGTAGCGCATGAGAAGCCGAACCTCCTCTGCGGACAGCCCCGCGTCCCGCAGCCCCTGGACGAGGCCGTGGAACACCCGGCGGCGACGCAAGCAGGCCCGCGCCGCTCGCCACGCCTCCCGTGTCAACTCAAACATCCCCATCCCCCCCAACCGGCGTTCACGGGCGACGGACCGCCCAAGCCTGGGCGGGATCCACGCCCTGACCGTGTTCGTGGAGAAGCCCTTCATCCCCCGGGCCCCGGACGCCGAGGCGAACGGCCACCCCTATCGGTCAGGTGAGCTCCTGGGCTACTACTGGGACTGGGAGATCCTCTATTGCACGGAGGAGATCTTTGACTGCCACTCGAGCGGGATCCCCCACCGCCACGCGGTGAACCGGGTCATCGCCCGCAAGCCGGGAGGGTGACCATGGCCGACAGGACGATGCGGGTGCTGGGGATCGTGGGCAGCCCCCGCCGGGCTGGGAACACGGACGTCCTGGTGGGGCAGGTGTTGGCCGGGGCGGAGCGGGCTGGGGTGGCTTTCCTGT